>CAIMKO010000526.1 GCA_903841915.1 uncultured Chitinophagaceae bacterium
ACATTCGATTATTGGCGGTAAGTAATGCAGATGAAATTGTATCATTAGAAATTTTGAAAAATATTAAGTGAGCGAATTAAATAACATACGAAAAATATATTTCATTGGCATCGGTGGAATTGGGATGAGTGCATTGGCAAGGTTTTTTGTATCAAGAGGATCTGAAGTAAGTGGTTATGATAAAACATCAACACTATTAACAAAGGAATTGGAAAAGATCGGAATCAATATTCATTATGAAGAGAGCGTTGATTCGATACCAAAAGATGTGGAAGCAGTTGTTTATACTCCTGCCATCCCTAAAGATCATAAAGAGTTACTGTTTTATCAACAGAATAATTATAAAGTGGTGAAGCGAAGTGATGTGTTGCAATGGATCACTGAAAGTTCTTTTAACGTTTGTATCGGAGGTACCCATGGTAAAACAACGGTCACTTCTATGATCGCTCATATTCTTCGTGATACAGGTTTTGGTTGCAATGCTTTCCTGGGGGGTATTGCTGCCAACTACAATACGAATTTTTGGAGTAGTGAAAAGGATGTTGTGGTTGTTGAAGCCGATGAATATGATAGAAGCTTTTTGAAATTGGTTCCAGATGTGGCAGTGATAACGGCAATGGATGCAGATCATTTAGACATTTACGGAACTGCCGAGGAAGTCGAGAATGCTTTTATTCAGTTCTCGCAGAAAATAAAAGCAGGAGGATGTTTAGTGAGCAAATATGGATTGAAAAGGCATGATGAATTAAAAGCGGATCATCATTTTACGTATAGTTATCATGATAAAAGTGCTGATGTTCATCCGCTAAATATGCAAATACAGCAAGGTTCTTATGTGTTTGATGTTGTTGCAAAAGGTTGGTCTTTGAAGAACGTTTTATTGCATATGGGTGGTTTGCACAATATTGAAAATGCCATTGCCGCCATTACGGTAGCAAAGTATCTGAAGATAGATGATGAGAAGATAAAAACAGCAGTGGCCAATTTCAAAGGAGTGAAAAGAAGATTCGAATATGTGCTGAAGACTGATGATCATATTTTGATCGATGATTATGCTCATCATCCGGAAGAATTGAGAGCATTGATAACAGGTGTGAAGAGTTTATTTGTAAAGGAAAAGATGACTCTTGTTTTTCAGCCGCATTTGTTTAGCCGGACAAAAGACCTGGCAGATGATTTTGCCACAAGCCTTGATCTGGCAGATGAAGTGATACTGTTGCCCATTTATCCTGCAAGAGAATTGCCAATGGAAGGAGTAACAAGTGAATTGATCTCTGGCAAAATGAAAATGAAGAATACGAAGGTTATAAGCAAAGAAGAATTGAAAGATTGGGTGAAAGCGCATCAACCAAAATTAATGGTGATGGCAGGGGCAGGAGATATTGATGCATTGGTTTTGCAAGTCAAGGAGAGCCTCACCTAACCTCTCCAAAGGAAAGGGATAGGCTGAAGAAGATTGTAGCGATTTTTTTGAAAGAATTAATTATAAAACAGAAAGTGTCAAAAACAGAAAGTGATAAAAAACTCTTGAGGCTTAAGCCCCTCTTTTGGAGGGGTTTGGGGAGGCTACTATGGCTGTTGATAGGAACAGGCACCATTGTTCTTTTTGGGGCTGCCATGGAGAAGAAGGATCATAGACTTTGCAGTGATATAAAGATCGAGATAACAGGGGCAGAGAAAGATGTTTTTATTGATGAAAAGGATGTATTGGATCTGATCAATAGTGCAGGAAATATAGTTGGTAAGGATCTGTCGAAGATCGATCTGAAAGCTTTGGAATCTGCATTGGAGAAGAATCTTTGGGTTAAGAATGCAGAAATGTTCTTTGATAATAACCAGCTTTTGCATGTGAACATTGAAGAAAGACAACCTGTGGCAAGGGTATTTAGTGCAGAAGGAAGTTCTTTTTATGTTGACAGCATGGCTATTCGTTTGCCTTTGAGCGATAAGTTGAGTGCAAGGGTCCCGGTATTTACCAGTTTCCCAAGTGATAAGGAAGTCTTGAGTCAATCTGATAGTATGATGTTACGAAATGTGGTCAAGCTTGGAAAGTTTATCGTGGCAGATAGTTTTTGGATGGCTCAATTGGAACAAATTGACATTACACCCGCTGCGACTTTTGAGATCATTCCAACCATTGGCGATCAAGTGATTGAATTAGGAAACGCTGATGATCTGGAAAATAAATTCGGTCGCTTATATAGTTTCTATAAACAGGCATGGTTACAGAACGGGATCAATAAATATGAGAAGATAGAGTTACAATTCGATCATCAGGTAGTGGCTGTGAAAAGAGGTGCAGAAAAGGCTTTTGTAGATTCGGCAAGAGCCCGACAGGCAATGGAAGAATTGTTGAAACCAAACATTGTGACAGCTGGTATTGACAGTGCTCATACAACTGTAAAGCTACCGGCAGGTACCAAGAATATTGCTTTAAAAGATTCATCCTCAAAACAGGTGAAATCCGGAAAGCAGGTAAATAAAAATCTTGTTGATGGCAAACAAAATAAAGTGAACAATAAATCGTTATCTGTTAGTCATGGGACGGTTCAGCCGAAAAGGGAACCTGTCAATAATGTGAAACCGAAGGCGGTGATGGCAAAAGAGCAGTAGTCTAAACAAGGATTTTGAAAGATTATTTGGATGAAGAGGATTGTTAGAAATGTGAATAGAAAGTACAAGAGTGCGGCTCAACAGATGATGAGGTAAGATTTAAAGATTGGAAATATATATAAAACCGTATCCTCGAATAACAACAAAAAGCATCTTATGAGTTTACATGAAGCACCTATTATTGTTGGATTAGATATTGGTACAACCAAGATCGCTGCTATTGCCGGAAGAAAGAATGAACATGGCAAATTGGAGATATTGGGTTTTGGTCGTGCAAACAGTAATGGTGTACAACACGGACAAGTGTTAAATATCGATCAAACGATCAAAGCCATTCAGGCAGCTTTGCAGAATTGTTACGAGAGTAATCCTGATCTGGAAATAAATGAAGTGTATGTTGGTATTGCGGGTCATCATATCAAAAGTCTGCAAACACGCGGAGATATGGTGCGTCAGGAGCCGGATAATGAAATTCAGGCTTGGGAAATTGATCAGTTGGTAGAGAATCAACGTAAAACATTTATTCCTGCTGGGGATCAGATCATTGATGTGATACCACAGGATTTTCATGTAGACAATATTCAGAACATCAAAGAACCCATCGGTTTTAATGGTGTGAAAGTGGGAGCGAATTTTCATATCATCACAGGTGATAGGAATGCGATCAGAAATATTAACCGTGCAGTAGAAAAAAGCGGATTAAAAACAAAAGATCTGGTTTTACAACCATTGGCTAGTGCCAGTGCCGTGATGAGTGATATTGATATGGAAGCAGGAGTTGCCATTTTAGATATTGGCGGTGGTACCAGTGATTTGGCCGTTTTTTACGAAGGCATTTTAAAACACACAGCAGTAATTCCTTTCGGTGGCGAAAACATTACTAACGATATCAGGATGGGTTTGGGAGTATTAAAGAGTCAGGCCGAAGCAATGAAAGTACAGTTTGGCAGTGCTTTGGCCGAAGAAGCAAAAGCAAATGCTTATATCACAATTCCGGGATTGAAGGGAATGCCTGCAAAAGAGATCAGTGTTAAGAATTTAGCACAGATCATTCAGGCAAGAATGACTGAGATCCTTGATTTTGTGGATTATCATTTGAAACAGATCGGATTGGATAATAAAGCCTTGAACGGAGGTATCATTCTTACGGGTGGTGGTTCTCAGCTGAAACATTTGATTCAGCTGACAGAATATATCACTCATTTGAATGCAAGGATCGGTTTGCCGAACGAGCATCTAGCACCCAATCATATCGATGAATTGAAGAAACCGATGTATTCAACCTGTTTAGGATTGATCTTGAAAGGATATAGCGATTACGAACATAAGTATAAAGACTTTGCCGACAGATTCAAAAAAGTTGAAGTGCCGAAGAAACTGACTGTTGAGAAAGAAGAAGTAAAAATTGAAACAGAAGAGAAAGTTGTGGTAGATGTGAAAGAGAGAAAAGGAAAATTCTGGGACAAGTTCAAAAACAATTTGATCGACTTGTTCAAGGAAGAAGAAGACCACGTGATAAAATGATAAATGTTGGATGATGAATGTTAGATTGAAAACACTAACATTTAATATCAAACAGTAGAATATAAATCCGATCCCTTTAGAAAACCGGTTCATTACTTACTAACCGTTAAACCGTAAACTATGATTCACTTCGATTTACCGAAGCAGAAATCATCAATCATCAAAGTTCTTGGTGTTGGTGGTGGTGGCAGCAATGCCGTTAACTTCATGCACGCTCAAAACATTGAAGGTGTTGATTTCATTATCTGTAATACCGATGCGAAAGCAATTGAGCAATCCAAAGTCCTCAATAAAATTCAGTTAGGCCCGCATTTAACTCAGGGTCTTGGTGCTGGTGCTAATCCCGAAGTTGGGAAAGCTGCAACTGAAGAATCCTTGCAAGAAATTAAAAGTATACTGGAAGTAAATACCAAGATGGCTTTCATTACTGCCGGAATGGGTGGTGGTACAGGTACAGGTGGTGCACCTATTATTGCAAATATTTGCAAGGAACTGGGCATCTTAACTGTTGGTATCGTAACTACTCCCTTTGGATTTGAAGGCCCTCGCAGAATGCAACAGGCTGAAGAAGGTATCAGACAACTGAAGCCTTATGTTGATACATTACTGGTGATCAGTAATGACAAGTTGCGTATGCAATATGGTAATCTAAAAATGAAAGAAGCTTTCAGCAAAGCCGATAATGTATTGGCAACTGCTGCAAAGTGTATCACTGATATTATTAATAGCCGCGGACATATCATCGTGGATTTTGCCGATGTATGTACCGTAATGAAAAATGGTGGTGTGGCAATTCTGGGTAAAGCAGAAGTGGATGGTGAGAACAGAGCGATACGTGCAATTGAAGAAGCACTAGCTTCTCCATTGTTGAATGATAATGATATTAAAGGAGCTAAATGGATATTGATCAATATCAATAGTGCTGAAGGTGATGATGAGTGTACGATGGACGAAGTGGAAGTGATCAATAATTATTTGCGCATGCAGGCAGGTGAAAATACGGATGTGATCGTTGGTATGGGTTATGACAGCACTTTGGATAAAAAGATCGGTATCACATTGATCGCAACAGGATTTGATTCGAGAGATCCGTTTGCAAAACCGGTTGCCGTAAAGAAACCTGAACCAAAGCTTGAAAAGATCGTAATGACTTTGGGAATAGAAGGCGAAGAAGAAAAATTAGCGGTACAAACAAAACCTCTTGTTGAAGAAAAAGCTGCACCCGTTGAAGAAGAGCAATATTCTTTTACTCCGTTATTGAAAGAAATTGTGGAAGAAGAAGAGCCGATTCAGGTGTTCAATACTAATTCCATGGAGATCTATTCTGAAGAAGAAGACATACTCGATGAAAAAGGAAATGAGATATTGCATTTTGAATTAAGTACAGAAATTACGGAAGAAATAATTGTAGCAGTTCCTGTTGTAGAAGCAGAAGTTACTATTCCGAATGCTGTTGCAGAAGAAAGCCTGAATAGTTTTGTACTATCCGAAAAGACAGTTACAACGGTTGCTTCACATAGTTTCTTGTCAAAGCCTTCAAAGATCTATGAAGAGCCTGAAGTGCATCAGGAGCATACTGTTCAACCGGTACAACCGGTTGTGGAAGAAAAGCCTTATGAATTACATGTAGTAGAAAAAGAAGAAGAATCGGTTACTGAAATGACTTTTGAAGTAACAGAAAAGGAAGAAAAAATTCAGGCGCCAGTTATCAATATGCAGGATGTTGAACTGGATGAAGCAGAAGAACAAAGAAGAAGGGCAGCAGAACGCATTCAGAAATTGCGCAACCTTTCTTTTAACATGAATACTTCCGATCCTAATAATGAATTTGACAGCGTGCCTGCATATATTCGTCGCAACATGGAATTATTCGGAAATACACTGACTTCTGTAGAGAATTTTTACAGTAAATACACGGTGAATAAGGATGAAAATAATAACACCCATATTTCTACCATCAATACTTTCCTGGATGGTAAAAAGCCGGATTAATATTTTTTCAATTGTTTTTTAGTTGTTAGTCCCTTCGATGCAAATCGAGGGGATTTTTTTGTGGTGTTTATTGGGTTTCTCATTATCCCAGTTAAATCTTTCTCGCCATTTATTGTGTAAGCTGCAAATTCCACACGAAATGCAGTAAATTCTATGTAAACTGCTGTAAATCAATACTGAGATGGAACAAAACAATACTGTATTGTAATAAAACAATATTGTATTGAAGTAAAACAATACTGTATTGAAGTAAAACAATACTGTATTGCTGTAAAACAATATTGTATTGTAACAAAACAATACTGTATTGCTGTAAAACAATATTGTATTGAAGCAAAGCAATACTGTATTGCTGTAAAACAATATTGTATTGAAGCAAAACAATACTGTATCGAAGTAAAACAATATTGAAATGGAGCAAAACAATATGGATTTATGCCTTACTCAATCGTATTTGGTCTCTTTATCCTGAATGAAATACCTTCACTCATTAAAGATCGGTGAGCACATATTATATATAGATTACTGATACTTTTAACAAAAGGCTTCTTTTTCTTGTTATCTGGTAAAATAATTTTATGGCAACAGTCTTGATCACGGGCGGTACAGGAATGGTAGGAAGGCATCTGACACAGAAACTGATTGAAAGGGGATATAAAGTAATTGTTTTGAGTCGTAAGTCGGGAGCCATAAGTCCACAGGGGGCTGTCAGCTTTGCGAAATGGGATGTAGAAAATCAAACCATCGAGCCGGAAGCAATAGCAAAAGCTGATTATATCATTCATCTGGCCGGAGCAGGTGTAGCCGATAAAAGATGGAGCGTGCAAAGAAAAAAGGAGATCGTTAATAGCCGTACGCAAAGCAGTGCAATCATTGTAAAAGCTTTAAAAGAGGTGCCTAACCATGTGAAAGCAGTTGTGAGCGCTTCTGCCATTGGTTGGTATGGTCCGGATACAACTGAAAGTCTGCACACAGGGTTTATTGAAAACGCAAAAGCCGATACCGCATATCTGGGCAATACCTGTAAACTATGGGAGGAAAGTATTGAACCGGTTATTGCTTTAGGAAAGCGTTTGGCGAAATTAAGAATAGGAATTGTATTCAGCAATGATGGCGGGGCATTAACAGAATTTAAAAAACCTTTGCATGCAGGGTTGGCAACCATCATGGGTTCGGGAAAACAAATAGTGAGTTGGATTCATATTGATGATCTGTGCAGGATGTTCATTCATGCTATAGAACATGATGAAATGAATGGGGCTTATAATGCAGTTTCAACAAATCCGGTGACTAATAAGCAATTGATCATGGCTTTAGCTAAACAAATGTGCGGGCACATTTTCATTCCTGTTACCGTTCCTGCATTTGTGTTAAAAATAATGCTGGGAGAGATGAGCATTGAAGTATTAAAGAGTGCTAACGTGAACAATGATAAAATGCGATCAACAGGTTTTGATTTTTTATATCCAAATGTTGAAGCCGCATTTGAAAATTTATTAGGAACACAGATGACACGGAGTGGGCGGATTTGAAACTGATTTTATTCTGCTTCGCAGAATTTTTGATTGCCGCTGAAGCACTGATTTAAGCGGAATGTTACTGAAAAAATAAAACCGAATGATGAGTTCGGTTTTATTTTGATGCACAATGTTAAACAGCAGAAAGGATTGCGACGCAAGGAATGATGCCACAAATACTGTCGCCGGTATCCTAATCTTTTTTCTGCTGTGTTAATTTAGATTCGGGTAATTTTTCTTTTGAACCAATTTTTTGTTTATACAATTCAGGATTCACTTTTGTAGGATCGCCCTGATACACCCATGTGATATTGGTAATGTATTTATTGAAAACCCTGTTCAGATCCGCTGTTGTTAGTTTCTTTATATCATCGTTTAAAGTAAGCGATCTGTGCCAGTTATTATGCAGTATCTCATTTGCTGCCAAAGAAGAAGCCTGAGCTGAATTTGTTTCCTGTTTGTAAAAGAAGCTGGTGACATAAGTTGTTTTCATGTCTTTCAGTTCTTCCGGTTTAAAGCCTTCTTTCCTTGTTTTATCAATCAGTTTATTTGCTACTGCAATGTATTTATTAGGATCGGTCGTTGAAACAACAATGTTTGCTGAAGGAGATGCACCACCATCGAAATAGGTATAGGGTGCATACGACAAACCGTTATTCGTTCTTACTTCCAAAAAATGCCTGTCATATAAGATCTGCATCGCTATTCTGAATGCATTGAAATCGGGAGTGCCGGGTAATGGTCCGCCTGTAACACCCTGAATATAGTTTGTGGCAAAATCTTTTTTCTCTTCCGTAAAAGTATTTTTTACGGGTGAATATGATTCTTTCTTAAGCATAAATGGTTGCCCTGCAGGAATTGTTGTCAATAAGGTTTTTATTTTACTTTCGATAGTTGCTTTATCCAGTTCGCCAACGATCACGATCAATAATCTTGATCTTGTTAAGATGGAAGAATAATATCCTTTTGTTTCAGCAGCTGTTAATGCTTTGATATTTTCTTCTGTTCCTTCAGGAGCTTTGGCATAATCCTTACCTGCAAAAGCAGTTTCTTTTGCTAATTTATTGATGGCATAATCGGGCTGAGATGCCTGAGCTTTTAATTGATTGATGGCATCCTGTTTGATACGATCAAACTCTTTTGCATCAAATGCAGGTGCTGTTAAAGCATCAACATATAAAGGCCAAACGGTTTCAAAATCACTTTGAATACAATTTAAAGTAAAAGTGGAATAATCTTTCCCTGCAGAACCGTTAACCTGAGCACTAACTTTGTCTAATTTATTTTTAAAACTGTTCTTGTCATCTTTTGCAGTGCCGCATTCTGTCAAAGCACTCATAGCAAGGCTTTCAATGCCGGCTTTATTAGCAGGATAGTTTTGTACACCACCTCTAATGAGTGTTTGTATTTCAACGATCTTGTTGCCACTGGGTTGTACGATCACTTTTACGCCGTTGACGGTTATCTCATACGGACTTTTATTTTGTGCATATAGCAATACAGCTGTTGCAAAGAAGAACAGTGTCAATAATATTTGTTTGATGAATGATCTAATCTGTTGCATATATCAGGAAGTTTAAAATGTAGAATTAAGGTTTAAAAAATTCTGAAACATTTGCAGCTTTATTCATTTCGGCATTGATGATGATGCCGGCTACATAAGGCTTGCCGGTGATATATCTTGCGATATATTTTCTGATATCTTCTCTGGTAACCTTTAAACAGTTGTCGGTGTAATCAGTATAAAATTCATACGAAGTGCTGCACCATTGATAGGTAAGCTGGCTGGCAAGTGAAGAAGGTTTTTCCTGATTCCTGATATTGCTTCGTCTTAAGATCTGTTTCGCTGTTTCTAATTGTTCATCAGTAAAATAATCGGCCTGTCCCCATAAACTGATCTGATGTAATATCTCAGCATTGCATTCTTTTAATTTAGTTGGATTGGGCACAACAAAAACACTGATGGGTCCAACATATCTTCTGGTTTCATAATTAAGGCCGGCATAGGTTGCCAGGCCTTTATCAACGATAGCCTGCTGCCATTTGGAAGAATTCAATCCTACGATAGTAGAGAAAACATCTGCGGCAACTGCTCCTGCAGAATCATTTCTGTAATCCGGTCCCTGCCACCAATAATTACTGTAAGGTGTTTGTGCAATGGAAGATTCTTTAATAAAATATTCAGTTGCTTTTAAAGGAGGGAATTCGGGTATAGGATATTTTTCATGCGGATTAAAGCCACTGTTTGCCCAATCGCCGAAGATCTTTTGTGCATAGGCAAAAGCCTGTTCGTGTTTTATATCGCCGCAAATGATCAATAAAGAATTATTGGGATAATAATATTTGTTTTTGATGATCATCATTTTTTCCGGTGTAGCGGTATTGATGATATTATGATCACCTATGGCATTTTTCCTTGTTACAAGATCGCCCCATAACTTCTTCTGGCATTCGTACCAGATCTGAAATCCGGGATCACTTTCTGCTCTTTGAAATTCACCATCCACAACAGGCCTTTCTTTTTGCATGTCTTCGGGCCTGTAGATGGGAAAACGAATAGCTGCATTCAGGAATTTTAATCCCTGATTCAAACTGTCTTTATCAAACGTAAAATAATAATTTACTCTTTCAACATCTGTGGTGCCATTCCATATAGCTCCCAATTCCTGTGTTCTCTTTAATAATTTTTCCTGTGTGGGATAATCCTTGTTGGCTTTAAAGAACATATGTTCGAAAAGGTGTGAAAGACCGCTGTATTCAGGACCTTCAGTATAAGCGCCGTTCTTTACAGCTATTTCAATGGTTGCCAATGGCACTTTATTGTTCTCAATCACTACCACTTCGAGCCCATTGCTAAATTTCTGCCAGAAATAACCTTGCGGTAATCTCGGTTGTGCATTTGCAATAAATGGAAAAATCAAAAGCACAAAGAAAATTTTGTTGACTTTCATTTTTATTTTTTTTAGTGAATAAAAAGGTACAATATTTTTTGAATGTCTTCTGTATTTATACAAAAAATTATGCAGATATTTCGAAGGATTCTATTGGAGGCAATCTTGTACAGCCAATCCTTTGTTTGAATAAGAATTCGTCAAACAAGAAAAAAATAAAATTCTCTCAGTAACTATAGATCTCTTTTCTTGTTCATATAATAACAAAGCCACCAAATAGCTGAAGTAAGGATCAAAGTATATAAAACATGCCAGTTAATTTCAGTCAATGTTTTTTTATATGCCTCGTTCGAAGAAGCATCAAATTTCCCAAAAAAATTGGGAATTGGTAAAAGTCGGTTAGATATTTCGAAAGGAAGGAATTCTCGTACACTCCAATCTTTAACCTTGAAATATGTTTTAATGATATTCTCAATGACCAAAGAATAAAAAAGAAAAATACCCAAAGCGATAAATGCTCTTCGTAATATAAAAGCAAATAAGAAGGCCCAACTTAATTGTGCAAAGGTTTGAAGAAAAAATAAAGGAATGTATTGAAGCTCTTCTGCCCACCGTGTTATGCGAACAGAGTCGCTGTAAATAATACCAAAAACAGCAGCAACAATTGTGAATGAAATTGTGACAATACAACTGATTATAGCAACATCGATTATTTTAGCATGAATGAATTGTGTACGGCTCCATCCATCGATAATGTTTTGTCTGCTTGTTTTATAAGTATACTCATTACCCATTAACATAATGATCAAGAGGGCAGGAACCATAACAAAGTACGACGAAAAATAAGCAACTGAATGCCAGGCATCTGGAAAAGCAAAAGGGTTGCCCAATAATAATTTTGCAACATTTCCTACCATGTCTTTTTTATTGATCGCTCTTTCGTAAAAATTTTGCAACATATAATTAATACCCGGATAAGTAAGGGCCACGATGCCCAGCATCCACCAGAAAGCAGGATACTTTTTTATTTTAAGCCATTCTATTTTTAATAATTGTAACATATTGATAAGTTTGAAAGATTAGTTATTGGTTGCGCTGGTAAGTTCTAAGAATTTAGTTTCTAAACTTTTCTTCTTGTACAACAACATGTTTAGTGTTACTCCTTTTTCGAAACAGAATTGGTTTATGTTTTCAAGGTTGGCAGTTCCAACAGGAAAGAAAAGATGCAGAATATTTCCTTCTTTTTTAATATTGGTCTTTAAAGGGTAATCTTGTAAAACATTTTCTAATAAGTCAATATCAGAAGAGCTTAATTCAACAATATCTTCATTTACCAGCACCTCATCTACAGCTCCTGCTGTTAATAATATTCCTTTTTTCAAAATCGCAACATGCGTACAAACTTTCTCTACTTCATCCAATAAGTGGCTTGCCATAATAATGGTAACACCTCTTGCCGCCAATTCTTTGATGAGTCTTCTTATTTCTGCTATACCAACCGGATCCAATCCATTAGTAGGTTCATCCAAAACCAAAACTTTTGGATTGCCTAAAAATGCAGCAGCAATGGCAAGGCGTTGTTTCATTCCCAAACTATAGGTACTGAACTTACTTTTTTTGCGTTGTGTAAGATTTACAATCTCCAATACTGCATCAATATCTGCCGGGGTTCCTCTTCCGCTGATGGCTTGAGTGATATTCAGGTTGTCAACTGCAGAGAGGTAATGATAAAAATTCGGCGTTTCTAAGAGAGAGCCGATCTTTTTTCTACAGTCGGGCGATCCTCCTAATACTCCGAACCAGGAAAAATTCCCTGTATTTGGTCTCAGGATATCTAAAATGATGCTTAACATGGTGGTTTTGCCACTGCCGTTTGGACCAAGAATGCCAAATACACTTCCTTCCGGCACTTCAAAAGAAACATCGTTCAGTGCCTGAATGGGACCATAACGTTTACTGATATTGTGTAGGGCAAGAACCGATTCCATAAATTATTATATTGATGATTATAATAATTAAAGGTGCGGATTAATTTTTACTTTTCATCAACCACTTATGTAAATACCTTTCGATGTTAATATCGTTTCTTTTGATGGAAAATTTATCGTCATAATCCCATAAAACAGCTTGAATCCCAAGGTTACTCAGATCGCCGGTCACATCTTTTAAATAATGTTTTCTGGATTTATGGTCGGCTAATTTAATAACACCCACTTCGGTGCATACAAGCGGCATATTATTTCTTAAACAGGTTTCTGCAATGGTTTTAAAGCGTTCTCGTATATAGTCATGG
>CAIMKO010000527.1 GCA_903841915.1 uncultured Chitinophagaceae bacterium
ATTGAATTTGAAAAATTATACAGTACTAATTATTCCCGATGGAAATTATCGTAACCTGAATGATAAAGTCATTACCGAGAAATTAAAAGACTTTGAAAAGAGTGGCGGAAAGATCATTGCATTGCAGGGTGCAATAACTGCATTGGCAAGTGCTGATTTCGGCATTAAAAGCAAAGAAGAAAAAGCAGATGCGAAAGAAAGCAAAGACGATTACAATGCTATAAAATTATTTGCAGAACGTGAAAAAGATTTCCTTTCCGATTTTATTCCCGGCGCGGTATATAAAGTGGATATTGATAATACCCATCCTTTGGGTTACGGCTATCCAAATTATTATTATACTTTAAAACAAGATCCCGGCATGTATGAATTTCTAAAGGAAGGATGGAATGTAGGTGTATTGAAGAAAGACAGTTACGTAACTGGTTTCAGTGGATTTAAAGTAAAAAATAAATTAAAAGATGCAGTTTTATTTGGTGTAACCGAAAGTGGCAGTGGCTCATTTATTTTCTTTGCTGATAATCCTTTGTTCAGGATGTTCTGGGAGAATGGTAAAATGATGTTCAGTAATGCTGTATTCTTAGTGGGAGAATAAAAGTCATTGGACTTATATAATAAAAAAGGAGTTGACCATCAACTCCTTTTTTAATTCAATGATTTCAATAAAATGTATCTAGTAATTAAGCCATTCTACTTTTCCATCTTCTAAATGATATACAGCACCTACAATTTTAAGTTCATGCTTTTTGACCATATTACTTAAAGTTGGATGACTGTTACGCAACAGGGTGGTATTGAATTCAACATTGGAGACCAATGCATTTCTAATGGGATCAGGTTCCTTTGCATTGATAAATAATACAGCTTCCTGAATTTTATCGGTCAGTGTCCTTACCATATTATTAATGCTTGCAGAATGTGCATCGTCATCTTTTTGATCGCTTACTGCAGCCGCAATAGCACCGCAGTTGGTGTGACCCATTACAACGATCAAGGGTGTATGCAAATGTTCTGCAGAATATTCTATACTGCCCAAAACCGCATCATCAGTAACATTACCGGCAACACGAATTACAAAAAGATCGCCCAAGCCTTTATTAAATACCAATTCAGGAGAAACCCTGGAATCGGAACAGGTTAAAATAATGGCTTGTGGATGCTGGCCTTTGGCTAATTCCATTCTTAATTTGGGATCGATGGCATGTTTGATATTTTCATTCTTCTCAAATTCAGTATTCCCTTTTTTGAGCCAGCTAATGACTTCATCGGGATCAAGTGGTTTTGGGCCAGCATCATGATGTTCCTGGGCCACTACAATAGTATTGGCAAATAATAAGGTGGTTGCAATTAAAAGAAAAGAGCGGTTTAGAATTTTCATATTGGTTTAATTGAAGGATTTACAATTTTAATGTTGTGGTGTTATTGCCAGCATTGCATGGTACTCATACCTGTTCAACCCATTGGCAGGATCATTGGCAATAAAGGTTTTGACTTGTTCTTCATTTTCTACTTCAACAATGCCTATACCATAAACACCTGAGGGGTCAAGGACGGGACCAAATGCCAACACATTTCCTTTACTCATCAAATCGTTCCAATACTGTACATGCTGTTGCATGATGAGGCGTTCTTCATCCGACATGTCCTGCGCAAATGTGGACCTTGGCGGATTGAGGTATAACACAAAATGTTTTTTCATGATCTTGCTTTTATGCGAAATTAAAAATAGGAATTTATTGGAAATATCCTTGGCTGTTTTCAATGATGGCGGTAGTAAGGCTTCTTGCTTTGTCCGGGGAAATTCTTTTGGGCACAACACACTGCCGGAAAAAAGGTTATTCAAAGTAAAGGGCTATCAAACTATTTCTCCAATTCCATTTTGCGCAGGATATATTTTCCGATGATATCAAACTCTATATTTACAATGCTTCCAAGAATAATATGTTTGATATTGGTATGGTCAAAAGTGTAAGGAATGATGGCCACCGTAAAACTGTTTTCAGTAACATTGAAACAAGTAAGGCTAGTGCCGTTAATGCTGATGCTGCCTTTTTCGATGACCAGATGGGCAAACTGTTTGTCGAATTCAAAACTAAATTCCCAACTGCCATCCAATTGGTCCTTCTTGCTGCAGGAGGCGGTGCAATCAACATGTCCCTGCACAATATGGCCATCCAGCCTTCCATTCATCAGCATGCATCTTTCTAAATTTATTTCTGAACCCGGTTGAAGGGTATGAAGATTGGTTTTGCGCAGCGTTTCTTCAATGGCGGTAACGCGATGGCTGGAACTGAAGATTTCTTCTACGGTCAAACAAACCCCGTTATGGGAAAGGCTTTGGTCAACTTTCAGCTCGTGACTGATGGGCGATTTGATCCAAAAAGTCTTGTTTGAACCTGTAGATTCCAGTTTTTCAATGGTTCCTGTACATTCGATTATTCCGGTAAACATGACTGCAAATTAAACCGAACTTTTATTATTTGGCATTTGATATTTGGAAATTCAACAAGAAACTCTATTTTTGCAGCCCATTTAATCACCCAAAGGAGGTATTTACGTTATGCTTATTATTGATTCAAAAGATTGTGAAAACATCGACAAAGCACTGAAGAAGTACAAAAAGAAGTTTGAAAAGAGTAAGACTTTGTTGCAGTTGAGAGAGCGCCAGACTTTCACCAAGCCATCGATCGTTCGTCGTGGTCAGGTATTGAAAGCGATCTACAAGCAGCAATTGGCTAGTGGAAAATTAGACGATTAAGAATCTTTTATACCCAATCATATTTGAGTAGCCTTGAGTGAATAACTTTAGGCTACTTTTTTATGTCTGTAACAGAAGCATATCCTCAGATCAACAGCTTTCTCGATTATCTTAAGTTTGAAAAAAGATATTCGCAGCACACTATTATATCCTATCAAAATGATCTGGAACAGTTCTTCAGCTTTTTGATGAGTCAGTTTGATTCACCGTCAATAGAAAAGATACCGGGTTCTTTTGTACGAACCTGGTTAGCAGAATTAAAAGGCGATGAGATGACCGCCAAGAGCATCAACCGGAAAATATCTTCCTTAAAATCATTCTTTAAATACCAGATGAAGATCGGCCTGCTCGTGGAGACACCGATGGCCGTGATCGTTTCACCAAAGATCAGTAAACGTTTGCCCTCATTTGTGGAAGAGAAAGATATCGACACTTTATTTGAACATGTAACATTCAGTGATGACTGGAAGGGAAGAACAGAAAGGCTGGTACTGCAATTATTTTACAGCAGCGGAATGCGATTGAGTGAATTAATTAATTTAAAAGAGACGCAGATCGATGCCTCTTATCAACAAATTAAAGTATTGGGTAA
>CAIMKO010000528.1 GCA_903841915.1 uncultured Chitinophagaceae bacterium
ACCTGACCAGAAACTCAGTTATCGTTATATCTACGATCATATACAAACCGCAAATGATCAACTACTGAAAGGTGGCGTTCATTTAGCAGGGTTGCTGAATCAGATTTTCGGATAAACCTTTTTTTAATCCTTAGAGAAGCTGTTAGAGAGAATGATATTCATTTTCTTTAACAGCTTTTCTATTAAATAGCATTGTTCGCCGATAAAAATGACCAAAGGTTTTTGCATTCGTCAATAACGCCGTATTTTCCCTTTCCAAAACCAAACTACTATGAGGAAATTATTGTTCTTCTGGATCTTTATTGCATGCGCTTTTTCATTGTATGCACAACAAGCCTTACAAACAAAAGCGAACTACGCATTAGCCGCTCATTTCTCTCCCAAAAAGCTGGAGAAGATGATCTTCTCGACAAACGTAGATCCTCATTGGCTTAAAAAGACCAACCGTTTCTGGTATATGTATGAAACTACCGAAGGAAAAAAATGGTATATCGTCGACCCTGCAAAAGGAGAGAAGAAAGAATTATTTGACAATGAAAAATTGGCTACAGAGATCAGCAAGATCGTGAAAGATCCTTTTGAAGCAAAGCATCTGGGATTGGATAGTATGAAGTTTGTTCGTGATGAGAACAGCATTTATTTTGAAGTAAAGAGTTCCCTTGAAATTGAAAAGAAAGATACAACTGCCAAGAAAGGCACAGCACCGGTTAAAGAAAAGAAGACCTTTTACTTTGAGTATAATCTGAATTCCGGGGTATTGACTGAATTGACGGATTATAAGAAACAAAGACGTAAGCCACAGTGGGCAAGTATTTCACCGGATAGTAATACGATCATCTTTGGAAAGAACTATAATTTGTATTACATGGATAAAGCCAATTACGACAAGGCTTTGAAGAATGAAGATGATAGTACCATCGTGGAAAACAAATTAACAACAGACGGTATTGAAAATTACAGTTACCATAGCGAAGGCAATTTAAGTGGGGGGGGAGAGAATAATGTTGACAAAGAAAAGAACAAGAATAAACGTAAGGCGGCTTTTATTTTCTGGAGCCCTGATTCAAAAAGATTTTCATTAGTGAGAACCGATAACCGGAAAGTTAAAGACCTGTGGGTGATCAATAGTGTATCTGAGCCACGCCCAACTTTAGAGACCTATAAATACTGGATGCCCGGCGAAAAAGAAGCAGCAACCGAAGATCTGATCTTATTTGACCTCACTGATAAATCACACAAAGAATTAAAAGCAGAACTGTTCAAAGACCAAACCATTTCTTTATGGAGTACCCCTGCATTGGCTGCCAGCCGAGATGATGATTGGAGAAGTAATACATGGTTGGGAAATGCAGACAAATTCTATTTTACCAGAACAAGCCGTGATCTGAAACGTATTGATGTATGTATCGCTGATATTAAATCAGGGACTGTAAAATCATTGATAGAAGAACGTCTGAACACTTATATAGAACTAAGAAGACTGGGATTGGTGAATCAGGGAAAAGAATTGATCGAATGGAGCGAAAACGACGGATGGGCACATTTTTATTTATATGATGAGAATGGTAAACTAAAAAATCAGATCACATCAGGTGCTTTTCATTGTGAGGATATTGTAGGTATCGACGAAAAGAAACGTGTCTTGTATTTTTCTGCCAATGGAAAAGAAAAGGAAGAAGATCCTTATTATCTACACTTGTATAAAGTGAATTTTGATGGCAGTGGTTTGAAATTATTGAATGCAGGAGATTTTGAACATAATATGAGCATGAATGATGAGCAGCAATTTTTTGTTGATAATTTTTCGCGTGTGAATACTGTACCCAAATCGATATTGTATAATAACGAAGGCAAAAAGATCATGGACCTTGAAACTGCCGATCTGAGTTCATTGTTTGCAGCGGGATACAAATTCCCTCAACCTTTTAAATTAAAGGCTGACGATGGTATCACCGATCTGTATGGTGTGCTGTATAAACCTTACGATTTTGATTCAACCAAAAAATATCCCATCATTGAGTATGTGTATCCCGGTCCTCAAACAGAAAGCGTTAACAAAGCTTTTGGAAGAAGCATGGACAAGACAGACCGTATGGCACAATTGGGTTTTATTGTTGTTACAGTAGGTAACAGGGGAGGTAATCCTTCGCGAAGTAAATGGTATCATAGTTTTGGGTATGGTAATTTACGTGATTACGGACTGGCTGATAAAAAGGCTGCGGCAGAACAATTGGCGGACCGTTATTCATTCATCGATATCAATCGTGTGGGTATCCATGGACATAGTGGAGGCGGTTTCATGAGCACTGCAGCAATGCTGGTATATCCCGACTTTTTCAAGGTGGCTATTTCCTCTTCGGGCAATCATGATAATGCCATTTATAACCGCTGGTGGAGTGAAAAACATCATGGTGTGAAAGAGATGATCAGCGATAAACACGATACCACATTTTTATACAGCATTGAAAAGAATCCCGAACTCGCAAAGAATCTGAAAGGACATTTGATGCTTTCTACAGGTGATATTGATAATAACGTTCATCCTGCAAACACGATCAGGATGGCAAATGCTTTGATCAAAGCAAACAAGCGTTTCGACTTTTTATTGTTGCCTGGTCAAAGGCATGGTTATGCAGATATGACCGAGTATTTTTTCTGGAGACTGGCTGATTATTTTACCTTGAATTTATTGGGTGATAAAACAGATCACAATACCGATATTGAAGAGATGAATAAAGAGATCGAGCAAAGTGGATCAAAGGTAGGTGCCGGTGCTGCCGCA
>CAIMKO010000529.1 GCA_903841915.1 uncultured Chitinophagaceae bacterium
AGCAAACATTATTTTAACCATCCTGTAACTTTTTATTTTTATAGTCGTTATACTTAAAATCAGCATCATGAGAAAAATAATACTAGCATTTGCAGTTGTGATATTGGCAGCAAACTCTGCAATGGCACAGAGATTCGTTTACGACGATAATGCAGAGAAAAGGGGCATCAGTTCGTTTCATGCAATCGAAACTTCTGCAGGTATTCAGGTGATCATTACAAAAGGCAGCAAAGAAGAACTGGCTGTTAGTGCCAGTGAAAAAGAATTGATCGGAAAAGTTGAAACAGTGGTGAAGGACGGAGTTTTAAAGATCTATCGCGATACTGATTGGAAATTCTGGAATAATTTCAAAGACTGGCATATTAAAGTATATGTTTCTTATGTAAAATTAGATGGTTTAGAAGCAAGCAGCGGTGCCAGTATACACGGAACGGATCTTCATTTTGATAAATTATCTGTGAGGCAAAGCAGTGGTGCTCTGATCGAACTTACGGGCAGTGCAGATGCATTGCATGTAGATGGCAGCAGCGGCAGTCAGTTTAAAGGATACGACCTTAAAGCAAATACCTGTCAGGCGGATGTGAGCAGCGGTGCAGATGTGAAAATAAATGTTTCAAAAGAACTCAATGCAAAAGCAAGCAGCGGTGGTTCTATTCGTTATACTGGAGAGGCTTCTATACGCGATATGCATGTGAGCAGCGGTGGTTCTGTAAAGAAACAAAATTGATGATCCCCCACTATGAAATAGCCATCCTCCTGAAAATTCAGGGGGATTTTTTATTTAATCTAACTAAAATAGATTTTTGAATTCACTATGTGAATATTGATTGCCACGAACCTGCCTACCGGCAGGCAGGTGCACGAATACAAGAATGCTCAAGAATATTCGTGAATTCGTGGCAAATAATTTAAAAATTAAATAGCTTTTGAGGCAAAGATTTGCAGGAAATCAGCATACAGCACGTTGTGGCCTCTGTGTTAAAAAGCCCTGCTTACAACCTAAAATCCCCAACTTATGCACAAGTTTTTCTCAGTAACAATTTGCTAATGGACAAAAAGCCTTTTTTTGTTGTCTAAATAAGTAATTGCACCTTAAACCGTTAGATATGAAAACTCGATCGGAACAATTATTAGTAAATGCAACAGGACAATTAATGCACGATCATGCATTTGATCATTTATCTGATGAAAAACTGAATCAGATGAGGCAAAGTTTTAAAAGACTGGCTGATAAGAAAACCTCTCTGAAGGACAGAGCGAAACACCAGGTTGCCTTATTGGGTCTTTGCAGTGAAGCTGATCTTTACACCGAAACAACAACACCTCAGTCATTGCAACAATGGTATGCGGTGATGCATTGTTTTGGTTTAAATGCTGATCAGATCGCATCAGTACCGGAAGAAGCAGAATAATTTATTTATTCAGCACGATTCTGAAAGTAGTGCCTTTGTTCTGTTCGCTGTGTTTCACAAAGATCTGTCCTTTGTGATATTGCTCAATAATCCGCTTAGTGAGCGTAAGCCCTAATCCCCATCCGCGTTTCTTAGTTGTGAAACCCGGCTTAAATACCTTACTCACATTATTTTTACTGATACCTTTTCCTGAATCATTGACATCGATGAAAATATGCGCAGCATGTTCTTCGATATTGATATTGATATTGCCATTTCCTTCCATGGCATCCAATGCATTCTTTAATAAGTTCTCGATCACCCAATCGAATAATGGGGGTGAAATTTTGGCAAGAATATTTTCTGATTGCGCATGCACTTCAAATTCTACATGAGAACCTGCTCTTCGTTTAATATAATCAACCATCAATTGCACCTGTTCAGTGATATTCTTTTCTTCGAGCTGTGGTAAGCTTCCGATCTTTCCAAAACGATCTGTGATCAGTAATAAACGGTTCACGTCTTTCTCTATCTCGGGAGCTATCTTTTCATTCTCTTTTATTTCTTTCAGCATTTCTACCCATCCCTGTAAACTGGTAACAGGTGTTCCTAACTGATGGGCTGTTTCCTTTGCCATACCCGCCCACACTTGATTTTGTGTGCTTTGATAATCGATGCGTTGCGCAATGAATACAACCGCAATAAACAATGCAACGATCAGTAATTGAACGAGAGGGTAATATTCCACTTCCTTTAATAAAACACTTTCACCGTAATAATATTTATTGGCGGTGTAGGGCGATTCTTTTAATACCAGGATAATGGGTTGATTCTGTTGACCGAACTCTTTTAATTTTTGAGATAGATATGTTTTATCAGATTTTACTTTACTGCTGTCGATGTTCACATAATTGCCGGTGATACTGTCCTTCTCATTGGTCTCAATGATGGGAATGGAATTATTATCGCTCGAGATCTTTACGGCAAGATTTAAACTGCTACTGTCTGATGCATGCAGAATTGTTTTCTGTGCTTCTACCCATGCTTCTACATTCTGGCGTTCTTCATGGGCGATCTTCTTGGCAAGGTATTGCGAATAAAAAATGGTGCCGCTTACAATGCAGATGGCAATGAATGCCAATGCTGTTCTCCAATTGAACCATTGCTGAATCATAGTTCTAAAATAAGATTAATTGCTTTATGGCAGATAAGAAAACTTGACGACGGGGAGAAAGAGATATGCGGAGATTAGAATGATTTGCTTTAAATGAGGGATACTAAGTTAAAGGGTCTGATGTCATAGTGAGGCACTCGAACCCTGCCCGACTGTGTCATTCAGGCGGACATGATTTTATAATGAACAATCATTAAGCACTCTTCGAGAGCCTCAGAGTGACAATCCTAACTTGATTAAGTTGCCCGTATTGATCCTCTTTGGAAAAAAGCAATAGCAGTAAAGCATGCACAAAAAAAGAGGCAGTTAACGAATAACTGCCTCACGGCTTTATCTGAATATATGAATAAACTTATAGGCCTAAAAATCCGCCTTTCTTTAAATCTTTTTTGCCTTCACCGATCTTGAATCCGTTATGATAAATAACGATCTTGTATTCTCCAGCCTGAAATTTAGCTCCGGGCTTCCAACTGAAAGATACGGGTAAAGATTTGCCGGTAACATAATCAACTTCCACTCTATTAGAGTAAGATACATCACCTGCATCTCTTGATTTGAAAGTTCCTTCTGAACCGGATGCAGTACCATCGGGATTGAATACGCTTACATATAAGGTCTTCTTACCGCTTGGTGTAACACGATTCTCATCAAGATTACAACTGATCACAAACAGATCGGCACGTTTTGCAGAAGATGTTTCTTTCTGGCTGCCATCACCTTTCACTTTTACTGCATTCACAGAAATGTTTGATGCATGTAAAGTAGAAGCTAGGTCTTCTACATTTGCTTTTTCAGCCTGTGTTTTAGAAAGATTGGTTTGTAGTTCACCTTTCTCATTGGTCAGCTGTGATTTTTCTGTACTCAATTGTTTGTTGGCAGAAGTCAGTTCCTGATTTTCACCTTTTAATTTAGTGATCTCTGTAAACAAGCCGTCGATCTTACCATTCAATTCGGTGATCATTTCTTTGGCCTGTTTCAGTTCGGCATCTGTTGCATTCTTTTTCTTTAAGATACCACCGATATTCGATTTCAGTTTTAAGATCTCGCTGTTCTTTTCGGCCAACGCACCTGTTAATTGTACATTGCTTCCGGTTAAAGAATCAGCTCTTGCAGTGGCATCATTAAACAATGCCTGTAAAGAATCTTTGGCATTGCTTACAGTTACATACTGAATTTCTTTTTGGGTAATGACTTCTTTATTTTTACTTTTATCATAGATCAAATAACCCCAAGTTAAAACCAATGCAGTTATTAGTAATGCATAGATGGTTTTACGATTGTCTTTTTGCGGTGCCTGAGGCGTTGTGCCTGATGAGTAACTCATAATTGTGATTTTTTAATAACGCTAAGATAAACTTATGTTGACAGATTTACTATTATTAGACATTGAAACTGTTCCTCAAAAAGAGGATTTCAGTACTCTATCGCCTGAATGGCAAACCCTGTTCTGGGACAAAATTTCCAAAACCGTGCCAGAAAATACGAGTGCTGAAGAAAGCTATAAAAAGCGAGCCGGTATTTTGGCTGAGTTTGGGAAGATCATATGTATCTCTACTGCTTTCTTTCAGGAGAATGATAACAAAGAATTGTGTTTGAAAATGAAAAGCATTTCGGGGGATGATGAGATTGCAGTATTAAGGTCCTTTTCAGCCTTATGCGATAAGATGTATAAATACAATAAGAATTTTCAGTTTGCCGGACATAATATCAAGGAATTCGATATTCCCTATATCTGCCGCCGGTTAATGATCGATCAGCTGCCTTTGCCTGAATATCTGCAACTGAGTGATAAGAAACCCTGGGAAACAAAAATGTTCGATACCATGAACTGGTGGAAGTTCGGCGATAATAAGAACTATGTATCCCTGCATCTGCTGGCTTCTGTGCTGGGCATACCTACATCCAAATCAGATATTGACGGAAGTATGGTCCAGGATGTCTATTACAAACAGAAAAACCTGCAACGAATCGTTGACTATTGCCAGCGCGATGTGGTGGTTACCGCCAATATCATCCTCCGTTTCATGAACCAGCCTATTTTAAGTGAAGAAAAAATAATATTGGTAACCTGATCCTGTACAATAGAACTTTCACAATTTCGTTTTCCACAAGAATTCCCATCAACCTTCATCAATAGGCTATAGGCTTATCTTTGCGCCCATGATCGAAAAAATATTATCTGACTGGAAGAAAGGCAATTTCAAGCCCATTTATTGGCTGGAAGGCGAAGAGCCCTATTTCATTGATCAGTTAGTAGATTATGCCGAACATAAGATCTTAAGTGAAAGTGAGACCGGCTTTAACCTCACAGTCTTCTACGGAAAAGATGCCGATTGGGCGGCCGTAGTGAACGCTTGCAGGCGTTATCCTATGTTTTCCGAACGTCAGGTCGTTTTGCTGAAAGAAGCCCAGCAAATGAAGGATATTGATAAAATAGAAGGGTATATCGACAATCCTCTATCATCCACCATTTTCGTGGTAAGCTATAAAGACAAGAAAGTGGATGGCAGAAGCAAACTTTCCAAAACATTGAAACAAAAAGGGGAGTTACTTACTACCAAAAAGATCTACGATAATCAGTTACCCGACTGGGCCAATCAAATGGTACA
>CAIMKO010000530.1 GCA_903841915.1 uncultured Chitinophagaceae bacterium
CTGATATTTTGATAGAGAACCCCTATATAGATGCTATTTTTTATTATTCCTGGCCCTGGCCATCCCGTATCTCAAAAAACCATTTCTCATCTATTGACATCCGCGGATATTTCAGGCTTTTTAAACAACTAAGAAAAATAAATGCCGATACATTCATTGAATTTCGAGGGGATATCAGAATGATCTTTTTATTCGGTTTTCTATTGGGGATACCAAGGAGAATTTCCTCATTAAGAACCGGAGGCAGATCATTTCTGACAGATTATATCATTTACGATAAAAACAAACACGAATTGGAGAGAGTTTTATCCCTTCTTCAACCCCTTAATGTTTTAGCTGCAAAAAAACGATCGGAGATATTCTATTTGGAAAACGATATGAAATTTGCAGATGACCTGATCAAAGATAAATTGTCAGACATCCATGCCCATTATGCTATCATCGCCCCCTTCTCGGGCAAAGAGGTCAAAGAATGGGTACCGGAGCGTTGGGCTGAGATTGCAGATCATCTATTTGAAAGCTACAAATTAAGATCATTTATTGTTGGCAGTAGAAATGACAGGGAAGCAGCAGAAAATATTTTACAATTCGCCAATAATGGTTTGATAAATTTAACGGGACAAACCTCATTAAAACAATTATCCGTTTTAATGAGCAGATCTCAATTGGTGCTGGGGGTTGATTCCGGATCTCTGCATTTGGCATCTTGTTTTGATATTCCCATCATCGCTTTATTCGGACCTACCCATCAAAATGAATTCAAACCCTATTCACCCTTTGCGAAAATTGTAGATCGAAATATTTGTTCATGCAATAAAGACAAGCATGATAGTTGCCTTAAACCGAAAAATGGTTGTGCTTTTTGCATGCATGAAATTACCTGCAAGCATTTATATCAGGTTATTGACGATATTGCGAAAGAACATCCTTATTTTGCCTCAGTTAATGCATAAGTTATGAAGATCGTTTCCTGTCCTGTTTGCAACGAACATTCGGATGCAGTACATCTAAATGTTTTCAATACAAGATCTTCCGATCAAAAAATATTTACCCTAAAAAAATGCCCCCGTTGCAACACATTATATACTTTCTTTTCTGAGGATATTGATATGGCTCAATATTATGACGAGGGCGATTATAAGATCATTGATACTGGCGAAACCATTTTCTTTAAGATACAAAAGTTCGAGTACACAAATGTTATTCAAAAAATAAAAAGGATCTATCCGCAAAAAGATTATTCCCTTTTAGATTTTGGCTGTGGCAAAGGCATTTTTTTATTGCTGGCAAAAAAGCAACACTGGGAAATTGCAGGTGTGGAAACTTCTGTCAACAGATCCGCATACGCATCCAAAATACTGGGTATTCAGGTCAATACAGCATTTTATACAGAAGGCAGTATTTTCAATAAAAAGTTTGACATACTGACTTTGTTTCACGTAATAGAGCATGTTACAGATTCCATGGCGCTATTAAAGAATCTGGTAAAGGATAATTTAAAAGAAAACGGATTATTGGTTTTGGAAGTACCCAATATAAAGAGTTGGCAATTTCAATGGTCAAAAGAAAGATGGCTTCACTTAGACGTTCCCAGGCATCTGGCACATTTTGATTCAGACAGCATAAAACCCTTGATTGAAAATGCCGGTTGCCAGATCATCACAGAGGACTATTTTTCATTTCACCTCGGTATAATCGGAATGATTCAAGCGATCATGAGTTGGTTTGGGTATAGCAAATTTTTGTTGGCTGAGTTGAAACACAAAAGAACAATTTCTTTATTAGCGACAGTCGCAATTCTCTTTCCATTTGCATTGCTCTTAGAATTGATTGCCTCTTCTTTCAAAAGAGGGGCTATTGTAAGATATTATGCCTTGAAAAAAGGATAAGCTTTTGCTTGGTATCATTGTAAATACATTTTCATCTTTCCATTCTTGCCCTTCCTGTAAATGCATCCTTTAGATTATATCGAAAAAACATAAAAAACTGTTCTCGGTTTTGATATATTTGTATTCCCCCTCATTATTGAATATCTATAATGGATACTTTCTGCATTTTAATCTAAGAAAATGGCGATAAGAATAAATGGCGATTTTAAATTTGTATCCGCATGAAGATCGCGATCATCGGTTCAAGGGGCTATCCATATGTATATAGCGGATATGAGACTTTTGTAAAAGAATTATCCGAAAGGCTTGTACAAAAGAACATTCAGGTAAAAGTGTATTGCCACAAAAATCTATTTAAGGATCGGCCTAAAACTGTTAAGGGCATTGAATTGGTTTATATTCCTACCATCGAAACAAAAAGTTTAAGTCAGCTCATTCATTCCTTCTTTTCGATCCTGCATGCCTGTTTCAGCAAAACTGATATTGTTTTAGTAGTGAACGCAGCAAACGGTCCTTTTGGGATCATTACCAGGGTTTTCCGAAAACCAACACTCATTAACGTGGACGGTCTGGAATGGCTACGGCCTAAATGGAAGGGTTTGGGGGCCAAATATTTTTATTTCGCCGCCAAAATGGCCACCAAATTATACGATGTGATCATTACCGATGCCGAAGAAATGCGGAAAGTATATCTCAGAGAATTTAAAAAAGATTCAACCGTGATCGCTTATGGTGCCAATATCAGCCCATCCCTAAATCCCGGTTTGATCAATTCATTCAACCTTGATCCGAGAGGATATTATTTAATCGTAGGCCGATTGATCCCCGATAATAACGCCGATCTTATCGTGGAGGGCTTTATAAGGTCCAATTCTACCAAAAAGCTGGTCATTGTGGGAGATGTGCCTTATCAGGACAATTATGCGGATAGCATAAAATCTAAGGCCAATTCAAACATTATTTTCTTGGGGTATATCACAAATAGTGAGATATTAGCAGAATTATATCATAACTGTTTTGCCTATTTGCATGGGCATGAGTTTGGCGGCACCAATCCTACCATGCTGAAAGCGATGGCTAGTAATTGTGCGATCCTGGCATTGGATACGGTTTTTAACCGCGAAATGCTCATGAATGGGAAATATGGTTTGTTTTTTGAAAAAAATACTGCCCCCCTTGCAGCTTTAATACAACAGGTTGAACAAAAAAACGATCTGATGGATGAGATTAGAAAAACATCCGCTACCGGCTTAACAGAAAAATATAATTGGGATCATATAACTGATGCCTATATTTCAGTCTTTAACAAATTAGTATCGGGAAGCTGAGCTTTTGAGAAATTTTATGGCTAAATCTTATACCAGATATACTACCATTCGTTATATAATTGATGCTCCGATCGTTGCGCTATCTTATATTGTTGCCTTAAGCTTTAGCAGCGGCAAAGGTCTTTTTAACGCAACAC
>CAIMKO010000531.1 GCA_903841915.1 uncultured Chitinophagaceae bacterium
GAAAAGGATTTGATCGAACTGTTGCAACAAGCTATCGCAAAAGACAATATTCTCAAACAACATAAGATCGAATTAAAAGAAACAGAAGCGCTAATTAATATTAGTGGTGGTGATGCAAGAAAGTTACTAAACCTCCTGGAATTAATTGTTACATCAACCAACAAGAAAGAAATTATCATTACAGATGAATTTGTGATGAATGTTGCGCAGAAAAAGATCGCCTTGTACGATAAACAGGGCGAACAGCATTACGATATTATTTCTGCATTCATTAAAAGTATGCGCGGCAGCGATCCCAATGGCGCAGTTTATTGGTTGGCGAGAATGATCGAAGGTGGTGAAGATGTGAAATTCATAGCCCGCCGTATGCTGATCTTTGCAAGTGAAGACATAGGCAATGCTAATCCCAATGCATTGCTGTTGGCCAATGCAGCATTTGACGCAGTGAGCAAGATAGGTTATCCTGAATCAAGGATAATCTTAAGTCAGTGTGCTACTTATTTAGCATCGAGTGTAAAAAGTAATGCTGCTGTAGTTGCCATCATGGAAGCGCAACAGGCAGTGAATCAGCATGGCGATCTACCTATTCCGTTACACATTCGCAATGCCCCTACTAAATTGATGAAAGACCTCGATTACGGGAAGAACTATCAATACTCACATCTCGGTGAAGGCAATTTTATTGAACAAGAATATTTACCCGAAAAGCTCATTGGCTCTGCATTTTATAAGCCGGGCAATAATGCCAGAGAAAATGATTTGCGTAAGTTTTTAAAGGAAAGATGGAAGGGGAAATATAATTATTGATGTTGGATGTTAAATTGTAGATGCTATGCAACCTCAGACCCTAATAAAGCAAACAGTTCTTCAACAAAATAGCCTTCTTCCTTATCTTTAAACCTTAACTCCCGAAATATGAGAAAAATAGCTTTCATTCTTGCATTCATTGGAATGTATTCCATTTCATTTTCACAAACCATTATTAACCGTGATGCTGAAATTGCCTCAATGGTAAAAGAAGTATCGGCCGATTCATTGCAATCTTATATTAAATCAATGGTGGCTTACGGCACAAGGCATACATTGAGCACGCAAACTGATGCAAACAAAGGAATTGGTGCGGCTCGTATTTGGGTATTGAATCAATTCAATGAGTTTGCAAAAAGATCGAACGGAAGAATGACCGCTTTCATTGATACTGTTACTTACAAGCCTGATGGCAAAAGAGTGGATAAAGAAATTATTTTGGGCAATGTACTGGCTACTTTAAAAGGAACAGACCCGAATGACAAACGAATATTCCTTATCAGTGGGCATATTGATTCAAGACGAACCAAGGAAATGGACAGAGAGAATGACGCCCCCGGTGCCAATGATGATGGCAGTGGCTCTGCAGCAGTACTTGAATGCGCCAGAGTGATGAGCAGTCATAGTTTTCCTGCAACGATCATTTTCCAGATCGTAAGTGGTGAAGAACAGGGTTTATTGGGTGCTCAGTTCATGGCCAACAAGGCAAAGAAAGAGAACTGGAGCATTGAAACAGTATTGAACAACGATATCATGGGCAGCAATAACAGTAGTGAAACAAATATTATTGACAATACCCGTATTCGCGTTTTCAGTGAAGGGTTGTCTGTATTGGATACAGGAAGGGTTGCCACCAATATCAGGAACCTGGGTTTGGAAAATGATGGCAGGGCAAGACAATTGGCACGTTATGTAAAGGAGATCGGAGAACGGTATGTTGAAAATATTGAAGTAGTGATGGTGTATCGTAATGACCGTTTTTTACGTGGTGGTGATCATTCGCCCTTTGTACAAAATGGTTTTGCCGCAGTTAGAATTACTGAAATGAATGAAAATTACTATCATCAGCATCAGGATGTTCGCAAAGAAAATAATATCCAGTACGGTGATCTGGAAGCGTTTATGGATTTTGAATATCTGAGAAAAAATACGGCTGTTAATTTAGCCAATCTTGCCAATTTAGCAAAAGCGCCATCCGTACCTGATGAAGTAAAAGTGCAAACAAGTAAATTAGAAAACTATACTTCCCTAAATTGGAAAGTACCTAAGAACGGCAAAACAAAAGGTTATTATATTTTGATGAGAGAAACAACCAGCCCTGTTTGGCAGAAAAAGTTTTATACTACTGAACTCGCAATGAAATTGTCATATAGCAAGGACAATTATTTTTTCGCAGTACAAAGTGTAAGTGAAAGCAATAATGAAAGTTTACCTGTGATACCTAGTGTTGCCAAATAGTTTTATTTAAAATAAAAGGCTTCGAGAGCCTCAGCCTGACAGCTTTTGTCATTGTGAAGCTAGACCCATTATCAAATTAATGCTAAA
>CAIMKO010000532.1 GCA_903841915.1 uncultured Chitinophagaceae bacterium
ACTTTGCCCTTTGATAGTAGCATAAAATACTATTTCATAAAACATGTGATCTTGAAAAGTAGTGTAAGCGACTTTATATGCATCAACCTCTTTGCCGCAGATCGAAACTTTAATGTTTGATTTGATTGTTTTTTTCATTTGTTTTTCAATCTGTGGAATATAGTTCTCTGTATTTTGTTTTGCTAATGTTTCGCTGGCAGTGTATGTCCAACTTAAACTGGTTCCATTATAACAATTTAAACGTCCTTGATCTGGAATTAAATTTGATGTGTAAATATCTTTTTCGAAATAACAACAATTTGATTGGTCCTTGTTATTACAATCCCTCGGTATTTTATAAAGTTTTGAGCAGAAATAAAATGAATTTTTACTTTTGAGGTTAATTGAAGTGGTAGTGTCATAAATTGGTTTTTCAATGCTGTCAGATGTGTTATTACTCTGGGCAATGAGAAATGTTAAGTTCATTATGAACAATGGTATTAAAATCAGTCCCTTCATAAGATTTGTTTATGGTTGGAAATATTGGTGTTTAGAATTGGATATTGTGAATCGTCAGTACAATGAGGTTTTGTTTTTATGAATAAGCGTAAGCAGAAATCCTCCCAAAGGGCATAAGATGGAAAAGGTTAGCAAAAAGTCTCTTTTTGATTTAGTGATACTTGCGCTTTTATAAAGCTGATTTGCTATTTTGAATGTATAAATGATCAGAAGCGTACTTACTATAAAAAGCACGCTAAGAAAGTAAACACCTTGCATATTTTACTATTTGGAATTGTAATATAAGAAAAGAGAATTATGGAAAGGAGGGGATTTTCCCCGCTATCTCATCTCGGGCATAAAAAAAACTCGGAGGTTTTAGAAACCTCCGAGTTTTAATTTGGCCTTACAACACAAAACTTGCTATCACATCACTATACACCCTGCTGGGATCGCTGCCAACAGCAGCTACCCTGAATGCATATTCCTTGCCGCTTTGCAAACGATGGATGGTGATGCCCGCTGAAGTATCTACAATTACTGCCCAGACACTGGTCGCTGTAAGTGGTGCATCTGTGTATTCGTATTGATAACCGACTGCTCCTGTAACAGTATTCAAGCCGAGATCAATACTGCCTTTTTCCTGTCCCGCTATTACAGTAAAACCATCAGGCTTGGGCAATACACCTATAGGCGCATGCGGTTTGCTGATGTCGAATCCTGAACTGAGTATGATGGCCGGATCATCATTGCTGTTCAGTTGAACATAGAGGGCCAGTTTGACCAGTAATTTTTCTAGCCCATCCCTTGCCTGATTCTTGAGTACGGTATCTTCTTTACTGCCATCCACGGCTTTTGCCAAAGCATTGGCATAATCAGTAATGGCTGTCTGCAGCACCGTAAGTGCGGGTGCAGGGGTGGGAAAATGTGCATTTCCCGTAAGGCTGTCAACAATATGTTGAGCCTTTTGGTTAAGGTCTGTGTCTTTGTACTTACCAAAATTGGTAGTCACTTTTTGTGAATTCATAGGACTGGTTTTTAATGGTTAAAAAATAAAAAGAAAAACTTTTTAATCAGTTTCAGTAGAAATAGATCGTCAATTGCAAAGTATTTTTCTAGTACATAATGCTTCATTTCCTGGTGGAAATGCTGCATTTCTTGTACGCAACGTTTCATTTCTTGGTGGAAATGAGACATTTCTTGTACGCAATGCTTCATTTCCTGGTGGAAATGCTGTATTTCTTGTACGCAACGTTTCATTTCCTGGTGGAAATGAGATATTTCTTGTACGCGATGCTTCATTTCTTGGTGGAAATGAGACATTTCCTGTACACAATGCAGTAATTCTTCCTGTCAAAGAACTAGATCATGCATGCAAGAAAAACAAATGAACACGCTTTGCCATGCATGTCATAAACAGTTAGTTGAGTTTTGGTGAATTGGTAAGAGATTCTCTTTCTCTCTATGCAAAACGGGGAAGAAGTAATACGAATTAAAGCTAATCTGTTGTTTTGAAACAGAAAAAACACATGAGTTTATTTTGTGTTAATTAACAGATCATTTTATCTGCTAAAGGAGACAAATTTTTAAATCAATATTCCATTTTTCTCAGCGCTGGAGCTTTGAACCATGTAGCAATAACAATCATGACAGTCATAGTCCCACCAAATACTACAGAAGGAATCACACCCAATAATTTTGCAGCAACACCACTTTCAAATTGTCCGAGTTCATTACTGGAATTAATGAACATACTGTTTACACTCATTACCCTGCCACGCATATGGTCAGGCGTATTTAATTGCAGGATGGTTCCCCGAATTACTACACTGATCCCATCCAACACACCACTGACAAGTAATGCTGCAAAGCTGATCCAGAAAGATTTTGATATAGCGAATGTGATGATACAGATACCGAAACCTGCCACTGCAAATAATAACTTTTTGCCCTGCTGTTTATGCAGTGGATAGAAAGTAAGTGTGATGATGATGATGATAGAACCAATATCCGATGCAGCATTCAGCCATCCAAATCCTTCTGCACCTACATTTAAAATATCTTTCGCATATACAGGTATCATGGCAACGGCACCGCCGAATAATACTGCAAACAGATCGAGTATCAATGCGCCCAATACCTGTTTGGTATCTCTCACAAAACGAAGCCCTTCTTTTACACTATCCCATGTTTTCTTTTCACCCGGTTCATTGAGTGCAGGTTTTGGTTTTAACTGAAACATAAAACTTAATCCGCCGATCACTAAACAAACGATCACCAATAAAGTATGATGAATGCCCAAAGCTGCGATGAGCACACCGCCTGCAGCATGACCGATCACCGAAGCAGAAAGCCATGAACCCTGACTCCAGGTAGTTGCATTTTGTAAATGATGTCTCGGAACCATTAATCCGATGATGGAATGCATGGTGGGTCCCGTAAAAGCACGAAATACACCCGTGAAAAATATAATGATATAAATGATGAGCGCGATATAATGATTGGCAAGAATTGCGGTCATGGTTTGTGACGACAAAGCGAACAGTGATACTGCACAAACGAGATATAAACTTGCACCTGTTAAGAGTAGCTTTCTTTTTTCACTCATATCAATCACATGTCCTGCATATAATGCCAGTGAAATGGCAGGAACAACTTCTGATAATCCGATGATGCCGATAGCGAAAGGAGCATTGGTCAATTCATAGATCCACCAGCCTACCAATGTGCCCATCATGCGCAAACCCATGATGAAAAAGAATCGCCCCAACATTAAATTCCTGAATTCATTTATTCTTACCGCAGCAAAAGCATCATGGTGTTGCGAGTCGGGCGTCATATTTGCAGTTGGTTTTTTGTAAGGCAAAGAACTCATTTAATTCTTGTCTTTCCAATTGAAATTTTAGGGTTGATCAGTCACTTCAAAATGCAGTGTGGTGCTTCCCGCCAGGCCGTCTTTTGTGATACCCTGAATGATGGCTATAAACCTTCCTTTGATATCGGAAGTATAGAAACTGAGTTTTGTTTTTCCTGCTGCATCTGTTTTAATATCGGGCATCCAGGTAAGTACATTTCTGAAATCGGGTAAGCGGCTTTTCTTTTGATCATCATTCTCGTATAAAGGGCTATAGAATTCTCTTTGCTTCTGTAAACCTTCATATTCGATCACAATACTGCTCGGATCTAATTCAAAACCACCCAGATCGCCTTTATAAGTACTGTAACTGATAATACCTTCATTGATGGAAGAACCCAGATAATATTTTTTAGAGACCACTTCTATCTTCTTCACTTTTAAAGGATCGAAGGCGATGATCTTATTGATGTCAAAAACAGGAAGCCCGTCTATCAACACCAATGGATTATCATCAAAATAAGTATTGAATTTCGTGTTCCATACCTTGAATGAAAAACGATTGACCTGCAGTCTGACTAATACATCGCTCACATATTCGCGCATCACTTCTTCAATCGTTCTGAAACGGGTATAATCATCCAGGAAATATTTCTTATCGGGGATGCCGTAAAAAGCAAGACTGTCTGTGCTTTTGAAAGAACGATAAACCCGCTTTTCATCCGGATTATATGCATTCTCTACCTGCACAGCAATACTGCGTTGCAAAAGATCCTTATTCCATTCTGTTGATAAATGTAGAACGGGTTTCTCTGTATTATTCCATTGATCGCTGAAGGGACTTTCCATATCGATCCGGTAATTACTGTCGATCGTACGATTTGTTTGAGCAATGATGGAATTGCGGCCATAGAATTTATGCAGACTATAGATCGTGCTACCTGAAGAATCGCTTATCGAATTTGCAAATTGATAATGTTCTCCGGGAATGGATAAGAATGTACTGATATTCTTTGCGGGCGAACCGTTTCCTTTATTGCTGACTTTTCCTTTGATCAAATGCCCTTCCATTTCAGGAACAAATTCGAAGACTGCTTTCTTTTCTTTTAGGTTAAACTTTCTCCATCCTTGTGTGAGCATTAGATTATCTGCGGCTGCAGCATCATTGTTTGTAAAATAATATTCGGGTGAATCTATTGTTCCCTTTAGTTCGGAGTTTAAAAAAAGATAACTGTAAATATCATTGTATTGATTAGTTTGAAAACTATTGGTTTGAAAAACAGACATGGACAGATCGGCATTTGTAAATTTTGACGATGCATCGCTTGCAGCTAAAGTCAGGTTCACTTTATTTCGAATACCATATTGTTTTTGATCTGCCGCTAATATAAGATTCAATGCTGCAGCCGGACGTTTAAAATACAGCCTTTCGCAAACCGGTTGCTTCTCTTCATTAAAAACAGTAAAAGTAGAGATGCCATCCGCCAGATCTTTTTTAGGGATTAGAAAAACTGTTTTTCCATTCGCTAAAGTATTGGACTGAATATTTTTGAGCAGGGTATGAGATTGTGCAATTAAATAAACAGCTGCATTACTGTTACTGCTGTTTGTTGTGACTGAAATTTTCAACTCTGCTGCATTTGCATCTTCCAACTGCATCACATAGCCTTGTTTTAGAGCTATAGGTATTGCTGCTTGGATAATTGTATCCTTCAATTTTAGGACTACAGTATAATCTTCTCCAGTTTTTGGCATGAACATAAAGCTGCCCATTCCAAAATGCAGTGATGTGAAATGAAGCACCGTATCTTTTTGTTGATTGATGATGATTCCCGAAGCATCCTCATAAGCATTATGCGAATCGGTTATTTTAAATGCCATTTTTGAGGAGAGCCCTTCTACTAAATTGCCTCCTTCAGGGAAAAATTGGATCTGATAGGTTTTTGTTCTTTTTGGAGATTCAAATTCTGATTCTTTCAAAGTATTAATGATAGAAATTTTTTGTTCAAAGAAATGATCGGCACCAAAATTCCGCATCCATTGGGTATATGCCCTCAGTGTATAATTGCCTGTTGTAACTGAAAGCGGGATTTGTAATGAGCCATTACCAGTTGCATTATCCAGGCCGATCTTGGTTTGCAAAATTGGTTTATGATCTGCACCCAGTATTTCAACATAAGCGACTTTACTGAATGTGGAAGGTTTATTTAGTAAGCCATCGATCGCATAGATCTTAAACCAGATCAATTCTCCGGGTAAATAAAATGTCTTATCAGTATGCACGAATAATTTTTCCTGCAGAACCGGGCTGTACTGATCCTGAATTTCTTTGGGTATCGATTCAATATTGACTTTTTGTGCAGTAACGGAAATGGTCAGGCAACAGAGAACCATCACAACAGCAATTGCTGCGCTGATCCTTTTTGTTTTTATGCTATCAAATATTGTCATTTCAATTTCCTGTTTATGCTGTTACCAAAATACCGGCCTTGTTGTTACCCCGCCATATTCACGGCAATCGATACATGTCTTTTTTGTAACGTATAAATCAGGTGTGAACCCTGTAAAATACCAGGGAGCATAAGCTGTATCCGAGTATGTATAAGCAAAAGTGTTTAACGGATCTGTTCCTATCAATTTTGTATCGCATTGGTTATAACTGATTCTTGTGTCCCAATTATTTAACTGATTGTTGCTGATAAATATTCTTTTTTGTGTTGTGGTTGCTGCTGTAACATAACCGATCACAGGTTCGTTTGGATTGGTGAGTGGATGGATATTACCGGTTAACTGAGAAGGTTGCGGATCGAATAAGGTTCCAAGCTCCTGTGAATTCTTCTGAATGAGCAACCAGTAATTATAGGCATTTACCGTTAATGGAATTTGCTGTACTAAAATGCTGTAACGGGCTTTTATTCGGACATCGTTCCGCACAATAGTAGTAATAGGTGCGCTGCTGATGATATCCTGCGACAGTGCAACAGAACTTCCGGTAATGATGGTCGTTGAATTGGCAGTCGTCCAGCAAGAATCGGTTTGATTGCTTGCATTAGCAGAACTGATCACTCCATTATTCTGCACCCAAAATGTTTGAACAGGTGCATAGTGTTCCCATGTTTCAATATAATTCCATTTATAATAGATGGTATTATTATTGGGATCGTGTGTATTCAGATACACTGTTAAGCTGCTGTCTTGTCGCCAGGTCAGACTATCGATAGGCGGACTCTTTTTAACAGGAACAAAATCAGAAATATATTGATGACCATCGGATGTTGTTATTTTCAAAGCATATTGATCTGATGAATTGAGATTTAATAGAGGACTCGTGTAATTGCCATTACGAGCTGCATCAATTAATGCAAAGCTGCTTCCTGATTTGTTGATAACAAAAACTTGCGCATTTAATTCGGATAGTGTTTGTGATGTTGTGTCAGTTAATTTTTTTGTTCTGCTCAAAATAAAAGTGGTGCTTTCATTTGAGTTTGCATTAATAAATCCATCAACTACCAAATAACTATTGATTGTCTCAATAGCGGGAGGGTTGTATTGTTTCTTACATTGAATGAATGGTACGAACAGTAACAAAAAGAAATAATATATTCTATCCCTTTTATTCATAATTGCTAAAATTTTAAATTATAGGTAATGAAAGGAATGGCGGTTCCGAAAATGGATAACTGATAGCCTTGTATCTTGCCGTTTTCATTTACAAAGTATACTGAGTAGGCATTTTGTCTGGCAGTTAAATTATAGACACCGA
>CAIMKO010000533.1 GCA_903841915.1 uncultured Chitinophagaceae bacterium
CGCTGTAAGCACAAAAAAATGGGCCATTCGCCAGTTTTAAGAAAGTTTTATTTCCACATCTTAACAACTGTTCCTTTTTCGCTTTACTGAATCATTATCTTTACCCGAATAAAAACGCTTGTATATGTTGAAAGTAGGAGTTTTTGGGGTTGGTCATCTGGGCAAATTTCATTTGAATAACTGGAAAGAAATTGAAGGTGTTAAACTGGTCGGTTTTTTTGATCCCAATAATGATGCTGCTAAACAAGTTACTGCCGAATATGGTTTGAAACGATTTATGGATGAAGATAAACTGATGGATGCCTGCGATATTATTGATGTGGTTGTTCCTACAGATCACCATTTTGAAGTATGTATGGCAGCTGTAAGAAAAGGTAAACATGTATTCGTTGAAAAACCATTGACCAATACCATCGAGGAGGCCAAGCAATTGGTGGAAATGATCAAGGAAGCTAATGTAAAATTTCAGGTAGGCCATGTTGAAAGATTTAATCCCGCATATTTGGCGATTAAGGATATGAACCTGAATCCAATGTTCATCGAAGTACATCGTTTGGCACAGTTTAATCCGCGTGGAACCGAAGTGAGTGTAATATTGGATCTGATGATCCATGATATAGATATCATTTTAAGTTTGATCAAAAGTGATGTAAAAAATATTTTGGCAAGTGGTGTGGCAGTAATGACCGATACACCAGATATTGCCAACGTTCGTATTGAATTTAACAATGGATGTGTAGCCAATCTGACCAGCAGTCGTATCAGTATGAAAAAGATGCGCAAGATGCGCCTATTCCAGAAAGATGCTTATCTGGGCATTGATTTTTTACAAAAGAAAACGGAGATCATTAAACTGAAACAAACAGATGATACAAACGTTTTTTCTTTTGATATAGAAACGCCGCATGGCAAAAAAACAATTGCTGTTGCCAATCCGGAGATACTGCCGGCAAATGCTATAAAATTAGAATTGGAAAGTTTTGTAAATGCCATCAATAATAATACAGCAACTGTTGTCAGCGAGATCGATGGTCTCCTGGCAATGGAAGTGGCGCATCAGATCCTGGAAAAAATAAGCAGCACCAGTATCCTTGTTTAAATTGTTCGAGAACAACTATTCTCCTTCCGAAAATGAACCAGCAGTTGAAACGATCATTAGATATTATTTTTTCCGTAACGGCATTGATTGTATTGTCGCCTGTATTGCTCATCATTGCGATCATCACCATTCTTTCTTCCAGGGGACCGATGATTTATAAACAAGAACGCATCGGCTATCTTAAAAAACCTTTTATTATTTACAAATTCAGAAGCATGTATGCCGATGCTGAAAAGAACGGCCCTGCACTTTCCAGCGACAATGATATCCGTATCACTGCATGGGGCAAATTCATGCGCACATGGCGTTTGGACGAATTACCGCAATTGTGGAATATCGCCATTGGCGATATGAGTTTGGTTGGACCAAGGCCTGAAAGAAAATTTTATATAGATCAGGTGATCAAACAATCACCACAATACAATGACTTGCTGAAAGTAAAACCTGGATTAACTTCATGGGGAATGGTAAAATTCGGATATGCTTCCTCTGTAGAAGAAATGATCCAGAGAATGGAATACGACTTGAAATATATCGAGAATACCAGCATGCTGCTCGACTTCAGAATCATCCTACACACTTTCAGTCTGGTGGTATCCGGAAAAGGGAAATAACTTTTTATTTCACGAATTTTTTCAAATTACACGAATTGATATATTTAAATTAAGTTATTTCATAAAATTTTGCTTTTTTAGTTTCTATTTTTAATACTCCCTAATTCGTGTAATTTGATTGAATTAGTGTAATCAATTAAAATGTCTTTTCAGCAAATACATATCATCCCATCTCCACAGATTGACAAGAGCAAATGGAATGATCGCATCAGCAAAAGCAGCAATGGATTGATCTATGCCCATAGCTTCTACCTGGATGCAATGGCTGAACATTGGCATGGATTAGTCATTGATGATTATTCCGCAGTAATGCCATTACCCTGGAGAAAAAAATATGGGATCAGGTACCTATACACACCTCCTTTCATGCAACAATTGGGGCTAATAGGAACTGAAACGATCGATACTGCTTCACTGATACAAACAGTGTATTCATTTGCAGGTTATGGTGATCACCTTTTCAACTTTGCAAACCACCTTATTCAAAATGAAGATAACTGCGAAAACAGCAATAATTATATTCTTGATCTTTCTGCAGGCTATGACTCAATCAACCATAATTATAAAACAAACCTCCTAAGAAATTTAAATAAATCGCAGTCTGGTAATCTGCAATATTCCGTTTCAGAAAATATCCATACAGCCATTGACCTGCACCAACAATTACAGGCACAAAATATCCGGCATGTTACCGTTGAGGATTATGCGCGTTTCAAAAAATTAGCGCTGTTCCTGCTTGCACAGGAACAATGTATCATCAGAACAGTAAAAAATAAAACAGCTGAAATCTTGTCTGCAGCATTACTATTAAAAGATGAGCGCCGAATCTACAATATCATCAATGCAACAACGGAAGAAGGAAAAAACATAAATGCCAATCATTTATTAGTGGATCAGATCATTCAAGAGTTTGCGGGGCAAAATCTAGTATTCGACTTTGAAGGTTCGAATATTCCGGGCGTAAAGAATTTTTATGAAATGTTTGGGGCCATTAACCAGCCTTATTTTCATTGGCATTTTAACAAACTTCCCTGGCCATTGAAATTATTAAAGCACTGATCTTTCTTCCAGTATTTTTTCTGCGATCATCAGATCAATTGGTCTCGTTATTTTAATATTACTGTATTCGCCTTCAATTAAAAATATCTGCTCGCCTGCCGCTTCTACAACTGTTGCCTCATCAGTAAAGGAAGCATTATAGGTTTGTTGAAATGCCGGTAACAGGATCTCACTCTTAAATGTTTGCGGCGTTTGAATGATGCGCACATGATTTCTGTCTGTCACAAAACTTTTCTCTCCCTCTGCAATTCTGATACTGTCTGTCGCAGCAACTGCAGGTATTGCTGATCCCTTTATCATGGCCTGCTCATAACAACGCCTTATTAATTCCTTGGTCACCAAACATCTTACACCATCATGCACAAAAACTATTGAACTTTCTTTGATCATATTCAACCCATTTTGTACAGAATGAAATCTGGTATCGCCCCCGCTAATGATCTGAATGCGATCACTCGCTGTAAATAATCTTTTGATCGCCAGCCCGGTTTCCAAATGTTCTTCGGGCAATACTAAAATGATTTGCAGATCATCATAAGCCGATAAAAAAGCATCCGCACTATACCATAATAATGGGTTTCCCTGCAACAATAAAAATTGCTTGGGTGTCTTTACACCCATTCTTTGCCCGCTCCCTCCCGCAACAATGATGGCGATCTTTTTCATTTCTGTAAAAATAAAGTCTTGTAACTGAAAAACACTACATTTACTATCAATTAAAGTTTAGACATTGCTGCCAGATTATCCAAATAAGATCTTTTCCGATAAACGAACCAACTATATCCTGTTGGTGTTAACCCTTGCAATAGATTCTCCTCGATATTAAGTTATAACTGATTATTTTCTGTAGTCCGCTTTAGAATAAGATTGATTTTGTTGACCATGATTCTTTCAGTGAAAGGATCGCACTCTTGTACAATTTATTCTTTTATGAGCACAGAAAAATAAAAAAGGGTGTCAGGCTGAGCTTGTCGAAGCCAATTTAACCTGACATCCAATCACAGTTAGACAAGTTCAGTGTGACAGCTAAATAATAATTTTTATAATAAAATACAAAATATCATGGCAAAGAAAATAGCAACAAAACGTTCCTGGGCCGAACCATTTAAAATAAAAATGGTGGAACTGCTTAAAATGACAACACCCGAACATCGCCAAAAAGCCATATCTGCTGCAGGTTATAATACATTTTTATTAAAGTCTGAAGACGTTTATATCGATCTGTTAACTGATAGTGGTACCAATGCCATGAGCGACAGACAATGGGCCGGTTTGATGCTTGGTGATGAAGCTTATGCAGGCAGCAGAAACTATTATCACCTC
>CAIMKO010000534.1 GCA_903841915.1 uncultured Chitinophagaceae bacterium
ACCACTATTAATGGGCCAAGTCATAGGATGGAGGGTAAGTTTCAGTTCATTCTCTATTTCCTCCATCAAATAAAAAGGATTTTTACCATCCCTATCCATCTTGTTTACAAAAACAATTACGGGCGTATCACGCATACGGCATACTTCCATCAGTCTTCTGGTTTGTGCTTCCACACCATTCACACTATCGATCACGAGGATAACACTGTCAACAGCCGTTAAAGTGCGGTAGGTATCTTCTGCAAAGTCTTTGTGCCCCGGTGTATCCAGCAAATTGATCAGCATATCCTGATACTCGAATGTCATTACACTGGTGGCCACACTGATACCACGCTGACGCTCGATCTCCATGAAATCACTGGTCGCATGTTTCTTTATCTTATTGCTCTTAACAGCTCCCGCAGTTTGAATGGCACCCCCGAACAACAATAACTTTTCAGTTAAAGTGGTTTTACCGGCATCCGGGTGAGAGATGATGGCGAATGTTCTTCTGCGATTGATTTCTTTTTCGTATTTCATATTAAGTCGGGAAGTCAGGAAGACGGAAAGTCAGAATGTTCGTTAGTCAGATAGTCAAAAAAAGTTGATGCATCACTTAGTTTTAACCTTCCGGACTTTCCGACTTACCGTCTTTCGGTCTTTCTTAAAGTGTGCAAAGGTAAGGGTTGAGGGGTTTTGAAGATAAACTGATAGAAACGGGCATTAAAAGCATGGTAATCAATTGCTATGCTGCATAAAAAAATCCTGTCCGAATAAATCGGACAGGACTGTTAAATTCACCCCCCAGTGAAAAAAACTTTAAGTTTCTGAGACAAATGTAATGGAAGTTTTGATTTCAACAAGGGGTAAAACACCCAATTTTTAAGCTACATTCGCGCTGTTTACATAAAACAGACAATACCACCCATTTAATTGAACAAAACATCAGAGACCATGACATTTGAAGAATTAGTAAAAGATCATTCCGCTGATATGATCGAGAAATTAGCCACCTGGGTACTGAATGAAACTTCTGTGGATATTCTTTTTGACTGTTTGGATGATGATCAATGGTCCATTGTAACGATGTACCAGTATGAAGAAGATAAAGAACTCTCTCTGCGACTCCATCTTAATAACCGATATGAACTTTATTTTGGCTACTATGACGATGAGGATGAATTTCATGAGATCACCAAGGATCTTACGGAAGAAGAAAAAGAGATCATTCCTGAAGTCTTGCGTAAATTAATGAAAAGGGTCTTGGATGATGAAAAGGATATTCGCATCAACGGCACTTTCGTTAAGGGTAAGAAATAAAGCAGCCTTTTTTATTTCACACAAAGTAACAAAGGATACGAAGTACACTAAGAGTAAGAAAGGAACATATTGTTTTATGAAACCTTTGTTTCGTTGTAACCTTTGTTTCGTTACAACCTTTGTTTCTTTGTGTGAAACTTCTCTCTATAACACTAACTATTTCACCAATAGTTTATAGAACTTCTGCAATGCTGCTTTATCAGTGACAGACAGCTGCTTTTCTTTCTGAAAGGTTGATTGTAATAACAGTACCGCTTTATGTTGCGGATACTTGCTGAGAATGGCCGCCAATTGAACTGCAGTATTTTCATCTTCTACAACAGGAATATGCTTTTTAGTAATAGGTGATCTGTCGCGGTTGGGTAATTTGCTGATCATGGCTTCAATGGTAGCGATCCATCCGGGTGCGATGTCTTCTATCTTTCTGGCTTTATCAAACAATCCTTCTAACTGTTTCTTGGTCAAAAAACCCCTGTCCTCATACTGATGCATTAAACTCATGATGAACAGTGAATCCTTGTCCACTGCATAGACCGCTTCCAGAACTTTATTGATGATATCTATGCCCGTTTTCTTTTGCACCCTGTTTTATTTGAAATAATGAACCTGCAACTTAATACTTTCTCTCCTCAACGATCGATCTGCCGTTCTCCAGCGTAACGATCCAGAATTGGTCGTAGACCGAATCATCCAATGCCGGATATTTATTTTCCTTGATCAGCAGGTTGACCAATGCCGGTGCTGTATTAGAATGGCCAACAATAACAATTGTCTTCCCTTTTATTTGTAAAAGACTATCTGCAAAGGATGGCAGTTTTTTGGGGTCATAATATTGGATCGCCTTCCCTGACTTTTTTGCTAAAGCCTCAACGGTCGCTTTTGTGCGTTTGTAATTCGTACTGTAAATGGCATCGGGTTGGTAAGCCGAAAGAACGGTAACAAGACTTTGAGCCCGCTGCTCTCCTGCCTTGCTCAATGCCGGATCGGTATTCAGCATCATGCTGCCATAATTGGACGTATCTTTCTCAGCATGTCTTAATAAGATATAAGTAGTGGGTTGAGCAAAAACGCTTGCTGCAGAGATCAGCAATAGGATCATAAAAAAGAAATGCTTAGAGTACAATTTCATATAGCAGGCTTTGAAGCGATAAAAATATCCATTTATTTTTCAGATATGGGATATAATACAGAAATTTTGTCAGCCCCGTCAAATATCATCAGAATGAAAGAACAGCACGATATGTGAATCTTGCAAGTAATAGATGGGGGGATGTAATTAATATCCCTTGGAATCATTCAATTTTATCTTAATTGAATAGAGTGTTAAAAAGCTTTTCAATGAATAATGGAAGATATTAAGCATCTGGAATTTCTTGCGGTCAATTCAAAGGAGATCGTTGAAAAGCAGGTCGACTCTTACCGTCAACAACATTCCTATGCAGGTACCGTGATTGGTGCTGCTGCTTTATTCATCCCCTTTTTCTTAAACAGTCTTGACGGGACTTATTTGTGGATCCAATTAATTTCGGTGATACCGGTATTACTGTTCATTTGGGCCATCTTGTTAATGCTGAGTATTTTCAGAACCAAACCGCTCGATCAGGCTTTTGCTGTAAAAAAGTATAAAGACCTATTGAACAAACCATACAATGAAATTTTGTTGCATGAGATCGAAGCAAATACCAATTCTTATACGCTCAATACATCCATCACTGAAAGAGGAAACAGGAGTTACAGTAAAGGTATCAAGATCATTACCATTGGATTGATGATCTCGATCGTTATGATGATGGCCGACAAATTCATTGCGATAGAAAAAGTACCCACAAAAGTGCAGGTTGTAAATCCTGTAAAATAAGAATGATCAGATCATTATCCTTTAAGTATTCTTATATTTAAGTACAATTCTTTTGTGTGAATACAGGTTTAACTTTACGATCACCCCGATTTTGGCTGCTATTTTCTGCAGCATGTATCATAGGTTTTGTCTTGGGCAAGCTCGACAGTTCTCCGCATTGGGACGATACAGGCGTCATAGTATTTGCCATATTGAGCAGCAGTTTCATTCTTGGACTCCTGCTACCATCAATGGCTTGGTTATGGGCATTGCTTATTGGCGGATTCATTGTTGGCTTCGACATTGTCCTTCATGGAAATTATAGTTCTGCAGCATCCTTTCTCTTTTCATTCACAGGATCCTATATAGGCGCATTCTTCCGAAAGAAGATAATCCCATATTCACCAAAATAGATCTAAGGTATAGCAAGCGCTTGACCGGAAACACAGCATAAAAAAGCCTTATTCCATGACATTTGTTAGCTCCCTTGGGAAATATAAATTTTACATTGCATTATGTAAAGAGATCATCATTTCTTCATCTCCTATTTAGTGTATCATTTAAACAAAGCACAATGAAACAGATCTTCATTTTGATTGGTTTATTGCTTTCCCTGCTCCCTTTAAACGCACAAAACACAACGCTTAATCCGACTAAAAGCAACAGTTTTACTGATGGCAATGCCCGTTTTAC
>CAIMKO010000535.1 GCA_903841915.1 uncultured Chitinophagaceae bacterium
GCCATTCGATATGGGGTTGAGGCTCAGCATGAAAAAAGCTAAGCCTATTCAATGATCAAAAGGTCTCATACATCAACTTTTCTTTCTGACTAGAGTCTCTGTGGAGACGCCGCTGAGAAAAAAGACAATTTAACATTACTTATATTTAAGGGTTGCTTAATATGCATCATACCTTGCAACTGTACCTAAACAAAATGATTAATAATAATAAAATCGTAGAATACATCAGAAGGTCTGTTAGCTTGACTGACGAAGAAGCAGAAACTTTTAGTGTTGCTTTTAAAGAAGTAAAGATCAAAAAACGCCAGTTTATTGTACAGCCCAACTTTGTAGTAAAAAACAGAAACTATGTTCTGGATGGTGCTTTTAGAGCTTATGTTGTTGACGACAATGGACAAGATAGTACCATTGCTTTTGCAATTGAAGATTGGTGGATAACAGACTACAACAGTTATATTTTGCAAAAGCCTGCAACTATGTTTGTGGTTGCATTGGAAGACAGTATAATCTTAGAGATCTCTTACGAGAAGGAACAAGCGCTGAAAAACGAAAACCATAAGTTTGAGACTTTTTTTAGAATAAGAGCTGAGCGAACAGCTGCATTTATGCAACAAAGGATTATTTCAAACTTAACGCAAAGCGCAGAAGAAAGGTATCAAGATTTCATAAGCAAATACCCTCAAATAGTTCAAAGAGTTCCTCAATATGCTTTAGCATCATACTTGGGAATGACAACTGAATTTTTATCAAGAATAAGAAATAAGAAAGCAAATAAAAATAGTTGATCTACATCAACCAAATTTCCTAAACTAGATCATTTTTAACCTTTGATGATTGTTTCATTTTTGCAATGTCAATAATGACAAATAATAGTATTAATAAAGAAAAATGACAACGACAGAACAAAGAACTTTTACAGTTCCAACTAAAGCAGAAGTTTCAGCTAACAATCAAGGTATTTTTGACAACTTGCAAAAGGGCTTGGGATTTGTACCAAATCTGTATGCTTATTTTGCAAAAAATGAAACTGCACTTAGCGATTATCTTGCTTTACAAAATCGTAAAAGCACTTTAAAAGCTAAAGAAAGAGAAGTGATCAATTTAGTGACAAGTCAAATTAATGATTGTCGTTATTGCCAGTCTGCTCACACAGTTTTAGGCAAAATGAATGGCTTTACCGACGAACAAGTTTTAGAAATTCGTAAAGGTGCAGCGTCTTTTGACATCAAATTAGATGCGCTTGCAAAGTTCACAGAATCGGTAGTTGAGAATCGTGGACGTGCTAGTGAAGAAAGTAAAGAGTCTTTTTTTGAAGCCGGTTACAATGAAGCAAATATGATTGATGTTGTTATTGTTGTAGGCGATAAAATTATTAGTAACTATTTGCACAATTTAACGGAGTTTGAAATTGACTTCCCGGTTGCAGAAAAAATATAAATGAAGTAAATAATTTATTGACCTTAAACCTTTTCTTTGCTGAGCTATATAGCCTCCATTAATATGCTGTATGGCTCAGTTTGAAAGAAATCAGCCTGATGGTATTTGTAAGGAACTAAATCGATATTCGTCTAAATAGCAAATTATAATACTCTTTATTAAAAAAAGTACCTAAATGAAAAAAGTTATCAGTGGGCTAGCAGCACTATTCTTCTCAATTCTACTATTTGCCCAAACAAGTCCCAAAGGGTTAAACGTAAATGACAAAGCGCCTGAGTTTAGTGCTAAAGACCAAAACGGTAAGATGATCTCTTTAAAAAACGAATTAAAGAACGGATCCGTTGTATTGGTTTTTTATCGAGGACAGTGGTGTCCCTATTGTAACCGCGCATTAAAACAATTGGAAGATTCATTACAACAGATCAAAGCAAAAGCTGCTACTGTATTAACTGTTACACCTGAGAAACAGGAAAATATCAGCAAAACCATCGCAAAAACAAACAGCACTTTTTCAATACTGCATGATGAAGGTTTGCAGATCATGAAGCTTTATGATGTTGCTTTTAAAGTAGATGATAAAACCATAGAAACGTATAAAAAATACGGGATTGATTTTAATGAAGCGAACGGAGATATCAACGGTGCTAATTTACCGGTTCCTGCAGTTTATATAATCAATAAGGAAGGGAAAATAGTGTATAAATTCTTTGATGCTGACTATCGTAAAAGGTCTTCTGTAAAAGAAATACTCGAACATCTGTAAAGAAAATAAATAAGTGCTAATACTATATCAGAAAAGCCTCATATTTAATGAGGCTTTTTTTGAATGTCTCAAAAAATTGACCCTTAATTGGATTGAGCAAATGAGATAGACGCTTAATATGAATCGAATAAAGAAGCTATCTTAGTTGGATAAATGCAATATAATGATTGCTTATTGCTTATAATAATATGTCATCAGTAGAGTGCAAAAGCATACTAAATGAAATTTAACTGTGCCAAAGGACTTTAATCCTATATTAATAAAGATGTATGTTTTTAAGAAACATACCATGTTAATGATACGATCAGGTCAGGGTATTTTTCAGGTAGATTTTAAAAATTACGAATTCAATGCTGGTCAGTCCATATTTCTTTCGCCCGGCCAATATTTTCAATTATTATCCGGAAGCTACAGTATGCTGCAGTATGAATTTGAAGAAAAAGATGTTCGACATATTGAAAATTCAAGATTTTTGTTCAAGCATTTGGTATCTATTGGCCATATTGATGCAATGCAAACTGAAGAATTATATAATAGTCAGTTACGGAATATTGATGTTTGTGAAACAAATGCCCCTTTTTTAAGCAAGGCTATTGAAAGTTGGCTGCAACTAAACCCTTTTAATACCACCGGGCACGATACTAACCTGCTTTTTGACTTAAAGGAGATCATCGATGAAAATTACATGGAATCTGTTTCAGTAGCAGAAGTCTCAAAAAAGCTGGATAAAAAGCCTTATCATGTTGATACGCTTATAAAAGAAAAACTTGACCATACCCTTCACCACTTAACTGCCGAAAAAATACTGTTGGAAGTAAAACGAAAGATTGTTTTCACAGAACTTTCAACAAAAGAAATAGCTTACACAACCGGATTTAGGGAACCAGGTTATTTTAACCGCTTTTTTAAAAAACTAACCGGTGTAACGCCTTTAGAATTTCGAAAAAATTATGAATTTGATGATAGGGATACATTTATAAAAGAATTACTGCAGCTTATTGATACCCATTACAAAGAAGAACACTTTGCAGAATTTTATTCAGGCAAACTCGCTATAACCACAAAAACACTTTCAAAAAAAATATCTCAAAAATTAGCTACTACATTTACCCATTTACTTTCAGAAAAATTATTGCTTGAATCAAAACTCTTGTTACAACAAAAAATGCCGGTAAATGTTATCGCTTTTAATTTAGGTTTTAAAGAGCCTAATCATTTTTCAGCTTTCTTTAAAAATCTTACCGGTAAAACTCCCACTCAATTTTTAGCTGATTTATAAAAAGTCCACTCTTTGGTACTCATTCTGTAGCAATGGCCGCAGGTCACTGGTATAGCTTTGTGTCTTAAATAAAAAATCAATAAAAATGAACATCTCAAAACAAAATTCCGATTTAAATGCCTTAGCATTAAAAGGAGACATGATTGCAGCAGTAACAGAATTTTTTGCCGACAATGTAACTACCATTGATCATGATGGGACGATTATTGCAGGTAAAGC
>CAIMKO010000536.1 GCA_903841915.1 uncultured Chitinophagaceae bacterium
GAGATCATCCGTTTAAATAAAGAATTACAGAATTACCGGGAGGATATCATCAAAAAACATCCTGCTTCATTATTGACAACCTTACTCACTGCAATGAAGAGACCGGAAGTTCCTGCTATACCAATTGTGAAAGGAAAAGCGGATTCAACTTATCCTTATCGCTTTGTGAAAGATCATTTCTGGGATGATGTGGCTTTTAATGATGACCGTTTATTACGTACACCTTTCTTTGAACCCAAGCTCGATGATTATTTTAAGTATTATGTTTCGCCCGAACCGGATTCCATCGTCAAAGAAGTGAAGTATATGTTACTGTCTGCAAGAACGGGAAAAGAAATGTATCCGTATCTGTTGACCAAGTTCACCAATAAATACATGAACCCTGAATATATGGGTCAGGATAAAGTATTCCTGTATCTGTTCGATAATTTTTATTCGAAAGGGGATACAACTTTTCTTAATCCTGCATCTCGTAAAACGATCTTTGAAAGGGCATATAGTATGATGGCCAATCAACTCGGCAACCCTGCACCATTATTAAATTTGAGAGATACTACCGAAAAGATCATTTCATTATACGGTATACAAGCACAACTTACACTTGTTGTTTTCTGGGACCCCACCTGTAGCCATTGTAAAGAAGAACTTCCAAGGATCGATTCTATATACAGAGCTAAATGGAAATCACTGGGACTGAGCATTTATGCAGTAAATACTGCTGAAAAAACTATGGACGAATTAAAAAAGTTCGTGAGCGAAAAACATTTGAGTACAGACTGGATACATGTGTATCAACCCAAAGCAGAAAGAGATGCAGAGCAGGCTGCCGGTCAGCCCAACTTCCGGCAATTGTATGATGTGTTTAAAACACCCACCTTGTATTTACTGGATGAAAAGAAAAATATCATAGCCAAACAATTGAGTATTGAGCAGTTTGATGACCTGATCATTGCTAAACTGAAGAAACAAAATAGCGCCAAATAAATATGCCTATACGAAAGTTTATACTGTTTTCCTTATGCATTTTTATGCGATCGGCACTGCTTTCTCAAACATTATTCACTTACGGAAATAAAGCAGCGAGTAAACAGGATTTCATTCGGTCATTCAACAGATCTCCCGTTCAAGAAACTAACAGAAATAATGCGCTAAAAGAATATCTCCAATTGTACATCAACTATAAATTGAAAGTACAGGCCGGCTATGATGATCAGTTAAATAAGGACAACTCTTTTCTACTGGAAGCATCCAATTTTAAAAAGCCGCTGGCAGATAATTTTATCAACGAAGAAGCAAACGAGAAAAAATTAATTCAGGAGGCATTTGAAAGAAGTAAAAAAGATATAAATGTTCAACAGATATTCATTGAGTTTGGAAAAGACACGGCAGCAGCATTCAAACAAATTCAATCTGCTTATCAGCAATTAAAAGCAGGGAAACCCTTTAATGAATTGGTTGAAAAATATTCAGCTGATGAAGAAACAAGAAAGAACAAAGGCAATATTGGATATATCACAGTTTTCAATCTCCCGTACGAAATAGAAACTATCATTTATGGTTTAGCGCCGAATCAATTTTCGGCGCCTTATAAAAGCAGATTCGGCTATCATATTTTTAAGAATGCACAACAAAGAACTGCTGCAGGAAAAAGAAAAGTAGAGCAGATACTATTAGCTTTTGCCCCTAACATCAGTCAATCCGAAAAAAACAGTACTGCTCGTTTGGCAGATAGTATATACGGGCTAATTCGATCCGGGCAATCATTTGAGCAGTTAGCCAGACAGTTCAATACGGATAATACACTAGCCATAAAAAATGGCCTCTTACCCGAAATTGGAGTGGGAGAATATGCTATTGAATTTGAAGAGAAAGTATTTGACTTAAAGAATATAAATGAAATAACCAAGCCTTTTGCAACAAGTTATGGGTATCACATTGTGAAGCTGCTCGAGATCATTCCGACAGTAAATACGGCGGATACAAAAATAAAAACAGCGGTGGAAAATAGTGACAGGCTTGCTTATTCAAAACAGCAACTGATCAAAAAATGGATGATAAGGACAGGTTATCAAAAAGGGAATTATGATGAAAAAGAATTACAGTTTTATATTGACAGTGTCATCTATAAAAAACAAATTCCATCCGGTCGCAAAATAAAAGACAGTACTGTTTTATTCTCTTTCTCAAAACAAAGATTCGCCGTAAATGATTTTGTGAAGTTTGTAAGAATTAAAAATATTGTATCCCCCGTTCCTGCATTGTTGAAAGAATTTACAGAAAATTCGTGTACGGCCTATTACAGTGCACATCTTGAAGAATACAACAATGAGTTCAAACAACAGCTTTCCGAATTTAATGATGCCAATGTTTTATTCGCAGCAATGGATAAATATGTTTGGGGCAAGGCTTCGCAAGATTCTACGGGATTGAAAAATCATTATGAAACACATCAAAAAAGATATTTGTGGCAACCAAGTGTTACAGCATTGATAATAAATGCAAAGAATAAAAGCATGATAGACGAAGTAGCAGATAGAATTAAACAAAGGCCCTCAGACTGGAAGAGCATAGCAAGCAGTTATGGAGAATCGGTCATGGGTGATAGCGGCAGATATGAGTTGAAACATCTGCCTGTTCAGCAAAA
>CAIMKO010000537.1 GCA_903841915.1 uncultured Chitinophagaceae bacterium
GCTTTGCAATATGATGTGGCATCTTTATTATGGCAGGCAAAAGCAGAATTAAGTGAAGAATGGAAAGACAGTTTGCTGCAATATTATTTAGATGAAGTTGATATTTTATTAAAGAAAAAAGTTGACAGAATTACTTTCATCAGTCAGTACAACGGTTATGTATTGATAAGATTACTGCAAGTATTAGGTGCTTACGGGTTCAGAGGTTTGTTTGAAAGGAAAGCACATTTTTTATCGAGCATTCCATTGGCATTGCATAGTGTAAAGTTTTTCCTGGCACATAAACGCGTGGGTATTGTTACGCCAGAATTTGATCGGATGCTGCAATTGATGGTGAGCGATGAAGTGATCGAAAGATTCACGCCCACTGTTGCAACAGAAACAACAGCCTTGGTCATTGATATCAACAGTTTCAGTTATAAAAAAGGGATACCTGTTGATGAAACAGAGAATGGCGGTGGCTTTGTATTTGATATGCGCGGTATTTTAAATCCCGGAAGATTTGATGAGTATAAATGTTTAAGCGGGAAAGATAAATCGGTGCAGGATTTTTTAGAACAGCGTACACATATGAATGAATATTTGAACAGTGTATGGGACTTGATCGATATAACGGTAGAGGATTATTTGCAAAGAGATTTTTCTCATTTGCAGATCAATTTTGGTTGTACAGGCGGTCAGCATAGAAGTGTGTATGCGGCTGAGCAAACTGCCAGGCATTTGAGGAATAAGTATAAGGTGAAAGTTAGATTAAATCATACTAACGAAGCGAATTGGAGAACCCCCAGCCCCCTTGAGGGGGATGAAAACGGTACCCCCAGCCCCTGAAGGGGAGTTGGAAACGTTTCAGAACAAAGTGTTGAATAAAAGTAATATTACTTGCATTTTAAAATGGTGAAGCATTTAATAAAAAATTAAAAATAAATGAGTGACGGTAACAATTCCCCTTTAGGGGTTAGGGGTATGATATTAGCTGCGGGATTGGGTACAAGGTTGAAACCTTGGACTGATTCACATCCCAAAGCATTGGCGGCTGTGAATGGTAAAAGTTTACTGCAAAGGAATATTGAATGGCTGCAAGGGTTTGGAATAAAAGAAGTGATCGTGAATGTGCATCATTTTGCTGATCAAATTATCGATGCCATTCAACAAAATAATGGATGGGGAAGTATAATAACGATCAGTGATGAAACGGATGCTGTATTGGAAACGGGTGGCGGCCTACAAAAAGCAGCCTGGTTTTTTAAGAATGATTTTGTGCTGATGAATGTTGATATTCTGACAGATCTTGATCTGCAGAAAATGATCGATCAACATCAGCAAAGCAAAGCACTTGCAACTTTGGCTGTTACGGAAAGAACAACCTCACGATATTTTTTATTCAATGCGCAACAGGAATTATGTGGCTGGGAAAATATAAAAACGGACGAAAAGAAAATAATGCGACATGAAAATGAGTTGATTCAAAAAGCATTCAGTGGAATTCATGTTATCAGTCCTGCAATATTTTCATTGATGCAGCAGCAAGGTAAATTTTCGATGGTGGATGTTTATTTAAGTCTCTGTGCTGA
>CAIMKO010000538.1 GCA_903841915.1 uncultured Chitinophagaceae bacterium
AAAGAAATTTTTGATCATTTAAAGATGGCGTACCCTCATGCAAATATTATTGGCGCCTCTACCTCAGGAGAAATTATAGAGGATGCTGTATTTGATGACAGCGTTGCTGTTACTGCGATTTCTTTTGAAAAAACAAAAGTGAAGTGTGCGAAAACCAATGTAAGCAAACATACGAACAGTTTTGAAACGGGAAAATATCTGATGCAACAACTAGATGCATCTGATCTGGTTTCAGTCTTTATTATATCGGACGGAACAAAGATAAACGGGAGTGAATTGGTGAGCGGGTTAAATGAAAATAATAGCAAGAAAGTACCCGTAACTGGAGGATTAGCTGGCGATGCGGCACGTTTCAGCAAAACATTTGTGGGACTAAATGAAATACCTTCAGAGGGAAATGTAGTTGCTGTTGGATTTTATGGCAACGCATTGAAGATCGGTCATGGTTCTTTTGGAGGATGGGATGAATTTGGAAGGGAGAGGATCATTACTAAATCAGATAAAAATGTTTTGTACGAAATCGATGACAGATTTGCTATTGATCTTTACAAGGAATATCTGGGTCCTTATGCAGAGGAACTCCCCGGTTCTGCTCTATTATTCCCGCTGTCTATTAAGATCGACGGTTCAGAAAAGAATTTGGTACGAACCATCCTTTCCATGGATGAAGAAAAAAAGTCAATGACTTTTGCCGGAAACCTGCCCGTTGGAAGTAAGGTTCGCTTGATGAAAGCCAATTTCGAAAAACTGATCGATGGTTCTTCTATTGCAGCAAAATACAGCTTAAGTTATCATAAAGAACAACCACCGCAACTGGCATTATTGATCAGTTGTGTGGGAAGAAAGCTGATCCTACAGGAAAGATCCTATGAAGAAGTAGTGGCTGCAAAAAATATTTTCGGTAGCGAAACAAGCATTACAGGATTTTACTCATACGGTGAAATATCACCGTTCAATCCAAGCCTAACTTGTGAGTTGCACAATCAAACAATGACAATTACAACATTTACAGAATTAGTATAACTATTAAGGGTTATTTTGCAGTAAGAATATGCCGTATCATAAAATTTTAGAAGGTCAGATCAACCGACTTTTACCCAAAGAGCATCTTCAGGATGAGGTCATCTGCAATTTCTTGGCAGCGGTTAGTAATTGTTATGCAACATTCGAAAAAGATAAAAAAATATCTGAACACGCATTTGACGTAAGCGAAAAAGAGTATCAAACGGCTACTCAAAATCTGCAGCAACAAAACGAGATCAGAAAACAATCCATTCTTAAACTGAAAGAGGCGATTAAATCACTTGATCCTAATGCTTCTTTTATTTCTGAAAAAGACGATGATCTGATCAGCACTATCTCTTATTTAGAAGAACAGATCAGAAAAGCAAAAGAATTAGCCATTGAATTATTGCAGGCAAAAGAATTTGCAGAAAAAGCTATGCAGGCCAAAAGCGAATTTCTTTCTGTAATGAGCCATGAGATAAGGACTCCTCTGAATGCAATTATAGGTACCATATTATTATTACAATATCAAGACCCACTGCCATCCCAAAAAGAATTTTTACGTGTACTTGAAATTTCATCCGAAAATTTATTGAGTCTGGTGAATGATGTACTCGACTTCAGTAAACTGGAAGAAGGCAAGATCACATTTGCAGAAAGAGACATTGAATTATTGTATTTTCTCAAGAACATTAAAATGGCCAACCGTATCAGGGCCGAAGAGAAGGGCAATAATATCAAGATCATGTATGATGATGACATACCTGATTTTGTAAGAGGTGATGATGTTCGTTTGGGACAAATATTGAACAATCTTGTTTCCAATGCATTAAAATTCACACAAAACGGAACCATTACGATTCAGGTTTCCTTAAAAGAAAATAATTCGGACGACGTGCTGATCTATTTTTCAGTGCAAGACACAGGGATAGGTATTCCGAAAGAAAAACAGCAATTAATCTTCGAGAGGTTTACACAAGCCAACGCAAATATTACACGCGATTTCGGTGGCTCCGGACTTGGGTTAACCATTATCAAACGCCTGTTGCAACTGCAACACAGCGATATTCATGTGGATAGCGAAAAAGATAAGGGGTCTAATTTCTTTTTCTCTTTACGGTTTAAGAAAAGTAAATCGAATACGGTTCGCGAAGAAAAAATTCAAACATTTGATAAACAGGATCTAAAAGGGATCAGTGTGTTATTGGTTGAAGATGTTGTTTTCAATATTATGGTTGCAGATGGTATGCTACAAAACTGGAATGCAAAAGTGGATATAGCAGAAAACGGATCCATTGCCATCGATAAAATGAAACAAAACAAGTATGATATTGTTTTGATGGACATTCAGATGCCTGTAATGGACGGATATACTTCTACAGTCGAGATCAGAAAATTTGACAGCACAACTCCCATTATTGCTTTAACAGCCTCTATTTCCATTGATATTCAGGAAAAAGCCACTCAGGTCGGTATGAACGGATTTGTAACAAAGCCCTTCAACCCGAACGATCTGTATTCCGCTTTGTATTTGAATACGATTGCAAAAAAGAACAAAAGCTGATTTACTTAATTGATAAGCAGCGAAGTCATCGAAATAGAACCATAAACAGTTTTATCATTAAAGAAAGAAACCTGTTCTTCTTTTTCTTTCAATCCCAATACATACAATAATGGTAAAAAATGTTCCGGCGTAGGAACTGATAATTGTATTTCTCGGCCCAATAAATTGTAGTTTTCTAATTGCTGATGATCATTCTCTATAACCAGCACTTTAATTTTTTGATTCGCTTCTTCTGCCCAATCAAAACCATTGTCGGGAGTATGCCAGTTCATCATGCCTAAATTGTGAACGATATTGCCGCTGCCGATAATGAGGATTCCTTTTTTACGAAGCGCTGCAAGGTCCTTCGCCAATTCATAATGCCATTGCGGAGATCGTGTATAATCCATGCTCATTTCAATAACAGGAACATCCGCATTGGGGTACATTTGTTTTACAACACTCCAGCAACCATGATCCAATCCCCATGTTTCATCCAATTGGGCCTCGGTTTTTTGGATCATATTTTTTGTTTGTTCTGCTAAAGCCAGACTCCCCGGAGCGGGATATTCAACATCAAATAATGCTTTTGGAAAACCATAAAAATCATGGATAGTTTTTGGTTTTTTCATGGACGTTAAAAAAGTTCCTTTGGTTTGCCAATGTGCAGAAACACAAATGATGGCCTTGGGTTTTGGTAATTCATCCGCGGCCTTTTTCCAGCCTTTCGTAAATTCTGTTTCTTCGATCGCGTTCATCGGGCTGCCATGTCCTACAAACAATAGCGGCATGGTTGCTGTTTCTTCAAACGATCTTGAAGCAGTATATAAATCTTGCAGTTGCATAATATTAAAGCCAGAAGGCAAATTTTTTAATGAACCAATTTTTAATGAATTGTGTGAGTAAACAATAACAAATCAGTATTCCTATCAACCAAGGGAAATACATTAACGGCAACTGCTGTAGTTTTAATGCTGTTGCAAATGGCGAGAAGGGGATATAAATTCCAATCACCATTATTAGTGATGTTAATGCCAGTACTGGTGCGGTTGCCCAACTTTGTATGAAAGGAATTTTTTTGGTACGGATCATATGAACGATCAATGTTTGCGAAAGCAATCCTTCAATAAACCAGCCTGATTGAAACAGGCTTTGATGCTCAACCGTATTTGCTTTAAAAACAAAATACATCACAGCAAAAGTTGCATAATCAAAAACAGAACTGATTGGACCAATGAATATCATAAAGCGTGCTATACCACCTGCCTCCCATTTACGCGGTTTCTCAATGTATTCAGTATCCATTTCATCCCAAGGAATGGATATCTGAGAAATATCATACAATAAATTCTGAACCAGGATCTGCACAGGAAGCATTGGCAAGAAAGGTAGAAAGGCACTTGCACCCAGCATGCTGAACATGTTTCCGAAATTACTGCTTGCAGTCATTTTAATATACTTGATGATATTCCCGAAAGTCCTTCTCCCATAAATAACTCCCTTTCGTAATACCATTAGATCTTTTTCGAGCAAAATGATATCTGCACTTTCTTTGGCAATATCCACGGCTGTATCAACAGAAATACCAACATCAGCGTCTCTTAATGCCGCCGCATCATTAATGCCATCACCCATGAAACCAACTGTATGACCCTTTGACTGTAATACTTTTACCACGCGGCTTTTTTGAGCCGGACTTAGTTTTGCAAAAATGCTGATTTCATCAATTCGTTTTGATAATTCCTCATCAGTAATATTTTCCAATTCATTTCCCAGCAAAATATTATTAACAGGAATACCAACGTCCCGACATATTTTTTTAGTAACAACATCGTTATCTCCCGTCAATACTTTTAATGTAACACCTAATTTATGCAGGGCTTCAATGGATGGTTTTGCAGAAGGTTTTGCAGGATCGAGAAAGCCAATGAATCCAGTTAAGATCATATTGCTTTCATCGGCAACAGTATAAGTCAATGGTCGTTCATCATATTCTTTAATCGCAACCAATAAAACGCGTAAACCTTCTTTGTTTAGTTTTTTTGAAAGATCAAGTATGTTCTTTCGAATGGTTTCATCCATTGGCTGGGTTTTATCAACCTCAACATGTAGTTGACGATCCTCTCCCGGATCGAAAGAAAAAGAACAGAGATCCAATATTTCTTCAACGGCACCCTTACAGATCAAGAGATGTTTATGATTAGCCTGTTCAAGAATAACAGACATTCTCCTGCGTTGAAAATCGAAAGGAATTTCATCAACTTTTTTATATTGTTCCTCAACCTTTAAATAATCCTTTACTTCAACGTGATCAAGAACGGCAACATCCAGTAAATTTTTTAATCCAGTTTGGTGATAGCTATTCAGATAAGCCCATTTCAATACTTCATCATCTTCAATTCCGTCAACATTTAAATATCTTTCTAATACAATCTTATCAAGCGTTAATGTTCCGGTTTTATCGGTGCATAATATATCCATTGCACCGATATTTTGAATGGCACT
>CAIMKO010000539.1 GCA_903841915.1 uncultured Chitinophagaceae bacterium
AAGTTAGGATAAGGTTCTAATAAATAAAGCCCCGCAAAGTGCGAGGCCTTATTTTTATCTTAAATCGTAATGATTATTTTTTCCCTTTGCTGCTGTCGCCGCCCAATGTTTTCCCGTTTTCAGCTGTTGCAGGTTTTGCGCCATAGACCTGTTCCATCTGATTTATAGCTTGCAAATAACTCTCTGCGGTACGTTTTTCCTCCGACATATTATCTGCCCTGTATCCACTCAAAGAATTATAATACTTGATCTGTTGTTCCAAATCTTTTTTCACTGATTCTTTTACTTTAGCAGCCAGTTCTTTTGCATCGGCACGATAACAGGCATCAAGGAACATTAATGATGTTCTGTCATGCTGATTATAACGGCTCACCATTCCATAAGGGAAATTTTCCTGCAGGATCATTTTATCAGCCCTGTTCAATACATTCCGTGCAGAATCTTTCTTGCCTCTAGAGGCCAGATAAGTTCCCAACTCGCCATAAGCCTGTCGGATACTGATCAGATGTCTGCGATTCTCTTCGTCATAATAAACACCTTTTAGGTCTGCATTACCGAATCCGAATTTGTTCATCGTTTTATCATACATCCAATCACCGTTGATATCATCTCCCTCCACAGGAACCAAACGGGAACTTAAGCCGTCTTTACGCAGATATTTTCCGAAACCTATTTCACCAAAGCTGCTGGTAAAATAAATAGGCCTTTGCCAATGATTTGCAGCAATTATATTTAAAACTGCCAGGTCATTTTTCATTAATGTACCACGTGGAATTTCAAAACGCAATTCACTCACTACACTATCTTTTGCATTCACCGTTCCGTTCTTTAACACCAGTGCTTTATCAACCGGAACAGAAACTTTTCTTGCAGGGAATGAATTCAATAATTCCCCTCTGCTGTTATCCATTTTATCCGGATCATCGCTACCAACATAATTCTTCATCATGTCGTAGAGGTCATAATAACGGTCCTGAGGAACTGTTTTAGGATTGTATACGATATAATCTCTTTTGCGCCCTTCGATCTGATCAGCGGTCCATATCACATCGATAGGATCACTTTCATTCACCTTATAACGCAATTGATTGATATACCAGTCAATACCCAATAAACTGTAATTGATAACACGGACATCTTTACGGATGCCTTCTACCTCCTGTGCATACCACAAAGGATACGTATCATTATCGCCGAATGAGAACAGTACTGCGTTAGGAGCACAACTTTCTAAATAATCTTTAGCCAGATCTCTTGACAATACCTTCTTACTCCTGTCATGATCATCCCATTCCTGCTGTGCCATCACCATAGGAACTGCCAGTAAACAAACAACAGTAGCAATAGCAGATGCGGTAGTTTGAGACAGTTTCTTAGTGAGCCATTCTGCGATCGTCATTACGCCCAATCCGATCCATATGGCGAATGCATAGAAACTTCCTACATAGGCATAATCACGTTCACGTGGCTGGTTACCCGCCTGATTCAAATACAATACGATCGCAATTCCGGTGAAGAAGAATAATAGAAAAGTAACAAATGCATCATCCCCTCTTTTCTTGAAATGATAGAACAATCCGATCAATCCTAAAATGAACGGCAATGCAAATAGAGTATTATGTGCTTTATTATTTTTCAAACTATCCGGCATTTTACTCTGATCACCATAGATCATACTATCTATGAAATTGATACCCGTGATCCAGTTACCATCTCGTCCATTACCGATGAATACGCCTTGTACATCATTTTGTTTTCCGATAAAGTTCCAACCGAAATAACGGAAGTACATCCAGTAGAATTGATACTGAACAAAGAATCGAATATTATCGAACTGATTAGGAGAACGATCATATTTTTCTCTGCCATCCTTATCTCTGTATTTTTCAATTCCAAGGAAGCTCGAATAATAATCTGCATGATACTGATCATTGCTGCCATCCCATACACGGGGAAGGATCATTTTTTCTTCGGGAGCATAAACATAATGTCCGTCTCTGCCTATCTCCACATATTTATCTTTTCCCTTCTGATATTTGGCAGCACCTAATTTATAATCTGAAGGCTCAGAATTAAATTTCTGTCCGTATAACAATGGGAAATCACCATATTGATCACGTCCTAAATAACCTACCAAACTCATTGGATTATCAACATTATACATATCCACTGCAGGATCTGCATTACTGCGTATCATGGTTGTAAGGTATGTGCTGTATCCGATCAGTGTAAATGCAAAGCACCAGATAAATAGGCGCATGTAATGCCATGATCTTTTTTCAGCAAAACGAAGGCCTAACCATATTAAAACAGCTAATAAAACAAAGAATGTAGTAAAGCCGCTGAAGAAAGGCAGACCAAGATCATTTACGAATGTTCTGTCAAAAGCCCCTGCAAAACCAATACTGTACTGGATTACACCTATTTGTACAATACCCAGTAAAACACCGCCGATGATAAAAAAGATATAAGCGCCTCCATAGTACTCTTTTTTCTCTTTATTGAATCTTTCAATGAGATACAATAAACCGATAGCAGCTGCTGCCCCAACGATCATTAAACCTCCAACAGTTCCATCAGTGGAAAGCCCGCGTTCTTCATTCGCCTCACCACTCGCAGCGATCATAGCAAGAATGAATGCCAATACACCTCCGATACTTGTTAAAATCAAAAACCATTTACGGATCAGTTTATAATTGAAAGTCTCTCTCTTTCTGAAATAATAAACCATCACAATAGCAGGAATATTCAATAAGCACAATAAGTGCACACCGATAGATAAACCGATCAAAAAGAATATAAATACTAACCATTTGTCTGCAGCCGGATTTTTTGCTTCTGCTTCATGATCCCATTTTAATATCGCCCAAAACACAATGGCACTGAAGAAAGAACTTGCTGCATACACTTCACCTTCAACAGCACTATACCAGAATGAATCGCTGAATGTATACGCCAATGCACCAACAACACCTGCACCCATGATACTCCATGCCTGTGCAGAACTCATTACATCATTCACTCCCAGTTTGGCAATTCTGCGTGCAAAATGCGTGATCGTCCAGAATAAAAAAAGAATGGTAAATCCACTCAGCAAAGCACTCATGATATTCACGGCTTTTGCTGCAGTCATTGGGTTATCTCCAAACAGGATGATAAATACCCTTCCCATCAAAATAAATAAAGGTGCTCCAGGCGGATGCGGGATCTGCACTTTATAACAACTACTTACAAATTCGCCGCAATCCCAGAAACTGCCACCTGCTTCTGCAGTTAAAATATACACTGTACAAGCAATTAAACCTATGGCCCATCCAACAAGGTTATTCGTCTTTTTAAAGTTCATTGATCTTGGTTTTTAAGAGTATAGCAAACATACCTTAATAATGGGAAATACGAAAATGCAGATTGGTCACAATCATGCTTAAACTTGCGATAATTATCCTTCGATTATATTTTTAACATTTTGTAGCATTCTAATGATCGCCTGGACAATGACATTCCCATTCATTACCCAGATCGATACATGTCACAACAGTCATTATAGCACCGCATGGCGCAAAGATGATCCTCAAATGCTGGTCTTTTGCATAACCCTCTACAGCATATTTTTGGTGACAGGCATCTGTATTCAATTCACTCTTGCGATAATTGATCGTTCCATTTTTAAGAATGTCTTTTATTTCTGACTCGTCAATATGCCTGCAATCCATTCTGCATCTGGCATGCTTGGAATAATGAAAATTTGCAGGATTTCTGTTTAATCCATCTTCCGGTTGAACGGCTGTATCCCTGTTTACAAGATTTCCAGCAGCTTTCTTTTGTGACGGCTGCGTGCAGGATAAGTGAATGAGCATTAACCACCCAAACAATACGATCCATATCCATTTCATTTTCATACTTCAAAAATAAGTATCCTGCTACAACTTGAAACCTGTGTCTTGAACCTAGTTTCTTGATTCTTGAACCTTGAATCTTGTTTCTTGTTCCTTGAACCCTGTATCTTGTATCTTGTAACTTATCATCTTATATTTGCCGCCCTTATGCAGCAACGTTCCGTAGCATTTCATACTTTAGGATGTAAGCTCAATTTTTCTGAGACATCTACTCTATCACGTATGTTAGAGCTGGAAGGCTTTACCAAAAAAGATTTTGAGGATATTGCTGATGTCTATGTGATCAATACCTGCTCTGTCACCGATAATGCTGATAAAGAATGCCGTTATCTGGTAAGGCGTATCCAACGAAAAGCTCCGGAAAGTTTTGTTGTGATCACCGGTTGCTATGCACAATTAAAACCAAAAGAAATATCCGAGATACCCGGAGTAGATCTGGTGTTGGGTGCTGCCGAAAAATTCAATCTGGCCAAACATATTTCCGAACTAGCAAAGGGTGATTCAGCAAAAATTTGCAGTTGCGATATTGAAGACGTAAGCGGATTTACTGCATCATTTTCAATGAATGACAGAACGAGGACTTTTTTAAAAGTGCAGGATGGTTGCGATTATAATTGCTCTTTCTGTACCATCCCCATGGCAAGAGGTAAAAGTAGAAGCGATAGTATTGAGAATGTGGTAGCCAACGCAAATGCAATAGCAGCAAGCGGTGTGAAGGAAATCGTTTTGACCGGAGTGAATCTTGGCGACTTTGGCAAAGGCCCTGATGGCTATAAGACCAATGAAGAAAGTTTCTTTGAACTGATACAAGCTTTGGAAAATGTAGAAGGTATTGAACGTTACCGCATCTCTTCCATTGAACCCAATCTATTGACCGATGAGATCATTGAATTTGTGGCAAAGAGCAAAAAATTCATGCCGCATTTCCATATCCCTTTACAAAGCGGAAGTAACAAAATGCTGGGATTGATGCGCCGAAGATACAAGCGTGAATTATATACCGAGAAAGTAGAGAAGATAAAAAAACTAATACCGCATTGTGCCATTGGTGTGGATGTGATCGTTGGTTTTCCCGGAGAAACGGATGATGACTTTAAGGACACATTTGATTTCCTGCATGCACTTGATATTTCTTATCTGCATGTATTCACTTATTCTGAAAGAGATAATACGTTGGCTGTTGATATGAAAGAGATCTTACCGATGCAGATTCGCCATGAGCGCAAT
>CAIMKO010000540.1 GCA_903841915.1 uncultured Chitinophagaceae bacterium
ACAAAGCATACAGAATTTTTTACCCACTTTTAATGAAAAAGTACTGCAACTACCCAGTAAACTAAGTATTCAAATGGCCAGTATTCTGGCAGCATCTTATGCTTTAGGGCGTTTTCTGGCAGGAATTGTGCTTAAAAAAATTCAATGGTTCTATGTTTTAATTTCTTGTTTGCTTTTAGCAGCAGGTATGGTATTAATTGCTATGCCTTTGGCACAGGATGCTGATGGCAGCCATGCTACCAATTGGTTCAATGCACCTATCGCAACTTATATTTTCCCATTAATTGGTTTATTCTTAGCACCAATCTACCCTTCCATTAATTCAGCAATTTTAAGCTCATTGCCTAAGGCAAAACATGGTTTGATGTCAGGGCTTATCATTGTTTTTTCGGCTATCGGCGGCAGTGCCGGGTCATTAATCACAGGGCATATTTTTGATACATTTGGAGGGAAAACCGCATTTTATTTTTCGCTTGCGCCGATGACCATTCTCGTCATTTGTTTATCGATATTTAAGAAATTGCAACCCAAATTAAAATCTTCAGAATAATTAGTTTACATATTTTATGGCAGGATATTTTTTTATAGAAAGCTTAGGGGAACTGTATATTGACGTTCAATCAAAAGAAATTTTTCCCGACTCCAAATTTTTTGTTGATTGCACACCCAAATTCCCTGCTGCCGAGATATTGAAAAAATATGCAGCAGAAAAAGCAGCAACAAATTTCAGCCTAAAATTATTTGTAGCAACAAATTTCAATTTCCCAGATGAAATAGATACTCACTATAAATCATCCAACAAGCCCATTCAACAACATCTTCAGGAATTATGGGACGTTTTGAAACGCATGCCCGATGAGAAAAGCGGTACTTTAATTCCATTGCCACATTCGTATATTGTTCCGGGAGGAAGATTTCGAGAAGTGTACTATTGGGATAGCTATTTTACTATGTTAGGTTTGCAAATTTCCAAGAGGATCGATATCATAGAAAATATGGTCGAAAATTTTTCTTATCTGATTCATCAGGTCGGTTTTATACCCAATGGTAACCGAACATATTATCTCGGCCGTTCACAACCACCTTTTTTTGCGATGATGGTGAAATTACTGAGAGAGGAAAAAGGTGATGCAGTATTATTGAAATTTGCAAGTGCTTTAGAGAAGGAATATCAATTCTGGATGGATGGAGAAAAAAGTCTTACAAAAGAGAACCCTGTTCAAAGAAGAGTTGTGCTGCTGCCAGATGGCGCTATTTTGAATAGATACTGGGATAATAGTGATAGTCCGCGTCCGGAAGCTTATATAGAAGATACTCAACTGGCAAGGCTTTCAACTACATCATCAACAGATATTTACAGAAATATTCGCGCAGCTGCAGAATCCGGATGGGATTTCAGCAGCCGTTGGTTTAAACAGAAAGATAAAATGGAAACAATTCAAACAACGGAATTAATTCCTATTGATCTGAATTGTTTACTGTTCCATTTGGAAGAAACTTTGCTGGAGATATACGAACTAAAAAAAGATCAGGCGAATGCCTATTCTTTTAAGACAAAACTAAGTCAACGAAAAAAAGCCATTCAAACTTATTGCTGGAATCAAGAAACAGGTTTTTATTTCGATTATCATCATTTAAATAAAGAACAAACATATCATTACAATTTAGCAGCTGTTTATCCTCTGTTTTTTTCTATGGCTTCAGAAAAGCAATCTCAAAGTGTAGCACAAATAATTGAAGAGATGTTTTTGCAAGCAGGTGGTGTTGTAACCACAGTCAATAAAACAGGTCAACAATGGGATGCCCCGAACGGTTGGGCACCTTTACAATGGATGACCTTTAAGGCTTTGAAAAATTATGGTCATCTTGGTCTTGCCAAAAAAATTAAGGACAACTGGGTTGCTGCAAATGAAAAAGTCTATAACGAAACGGGCAAGATGATGGAGAAATATAACGTCATGGATAACACGACTCAGGCTGGCGGTGGAGAATACCCAAATCAGGATGGATTTGGCTGGACCAATGGGGTTTATTTAAAATTGATCAATGAAATATTATAACTTTACAGGATATTATACGAATTGCGATGTCCATTTCCATCACACAGACTACTGACGAAGAAACACTGAAAAGCTGTGCTGCAATGATGAGCCAGTCAGAACCATGGATCACCTTACAAAGAAATTATTCCGATTGTTTAGAATCTGTGCTCGGCAATTATAAAGAGATTTATATAACTACAGATAATAATAAATTATCGGGATTTATAATTTTACAGATGGCAGGAACTTTCAAAGGCTATATTCAAACTATTTGTGTTTCTCCGGAAGCTAGAGGAAAAGGCATTGGTACAGCATTAATACAATTTGCTGAGAATAGGATATTCAAAGTCTCTCCAAATGTATTTATGTGCGTTTCTTCTTTTAACAATGAGGCAGCTAAATTATACAAGCAATTGGGCTATGTAAAAATAGGAGAACTGAAAGATTTTATTTTGAAAGGTTATTCTGAAATATTGTTGCGGAAGTCGACCGGGACCTTATCTGAATTTCAATACGCTCATTATCAAAAAGAAAAAATATAATGCAGCAAAATAGTACTTTAAAAAAACTATCTGAAATTTTAAACCTCAGTATCTCTACGGTATCAAGAGCTTTAAAAGATCATCCGGATATTTCCGAGAAAACCAAAAAGAAAGTCAGGGAACTTGCTGAAGCGTTGGACTACGAGCCTAATACATATGCTATTCAGCTCCGCACCAATTCAAGTAAAGTGATAGGCATTTTATTACCATCTATCACTAACTTTTTTTATGACTCATTCATAGCAGCTGTGGAAGTTAAGGCAAGAGAATTTGGTTATTCTGTTGTCATCATGCAATCCGGCGATTCTGTAGAAATAGAATCGGCCAATCTTAAATTATTAAAACAAAACCGCATCTCAGGTTTGTTTGTTTCACTTACCATTGATACAAAGAATATTGAATCCTTTCTGAAATTAAATGATCTGGAGATCCCTGTAATTTTCTTAGACAGGGTTCCTGATTATGA
>CAIMKO010000541.1 GCA_903841915.1 uncultured Chitinophagaceae bacterium
AAAAGGGTCCGTCCAGCCTAAATAATTCCAATAATCAACTTGAAAACTTAAGGTTAAAATACGTTTCTTTTGACTGCGAGCAGTTGCAGTAATGGCACTTAAGAGTTCATCTGCCACAGAATCAACTATTGGGATCCCATTTTTCATTCGTATCGTTTCCATTTCTCTTTCAGGATCGCCGGGAATCAAAACTTGATCATGTCCTTCCATAGGTGTTGCTTTTCTGAATCTTGATATCCAGTTATCCATGTGTTCTTTAAATTCATCAGCCGGACGAAATGCATCAATACGCATTGCACCAAAAAAATGTCCTAAGCCTTTGCCGGGTTGATATTCAGGCATCGGCACATAAGCAGGAAATGGTGGTACCCAAGGCCCATAACTTCCGCCGCTTAATATTCCTGAAAAAATATCAACGATACTCCCCAATGCATATCCTTTATGAGAACCATGCTCTCGGTCGCTGCCAAGAGGTAATAAGGCACCTTGTTTCTTTATGATATTTGCATCAGCTGAAGCCAATCCGTCCTTATCCTGCGCCCAACCCAATGGCAGGTCTTCATTTTTTCTTTGCAATATTTCCAATTTACCATTGGCGGCAGTTGTTGTTGCCATATCCGCAACAAAGGCCGGTTGTTTATTGGCAGGTATAGCCACAGCGATTGGATTTGTACCCAGCATTCTTTCTTTTGAAAAAGTTGGTGCCACTAATGCACTTGCATTCGTCATTGCAATACCGATCATATCATGCTGTAAAGCCATCATGGCGTGACAACCTGCGATGCCAAAATGATTGCTGTTGCACACACTTACCCAACCTGTTCCAACTGTCTTTGCCTTATTGATCGCTACCTGCATGGCAAATGGAGCAACTACTAAGCCTAAGCCCGAATCACCATCAATGGTGGCTGTAGAAGCTGTTTCATGGATGATCTTTATTTGAGGATTTGCATTCACTCTTTTAATTTCCCATAAACGGACATAGCCGCTTAATCTCGCCACTCCATGAGAATCAATTCCACGGAGATCCGCACTTAGCAAAACATGCGTGGCAGTAGTTGCATCTTCGTCATTGCAACCCATATTTTTAAAAATTGAAACCGTGAACCGATATAACTGATCATATGAAAAATGGGTCACTCTAAAAGTTTTAGTTCATCAATAATAATGTTTAAAAATAAAGCTGTTGAATGAATTACTGTTTGAAATTTTTTCCCGGAAGATCAGCATCTTTTCTTCCCCAAACAGTTCCGGGTTTTTCATCCATTGTAAATTCAATTGTTCCTCCTTTCAGGATATCGGCATGTGCAATATAGGATCTGTCATAAGGAACACCATTCAGTTTCACTTTTTGTATATATTTATTGGATGCCGATAATCCTGTTGCAAGCACTGTGAATGTTTTTCCGTTCGACAGGTTCAATATTGCTTTATCTGCAGAAGGAACCCCTATCACATATTCACCGCTTGCAGGATTGACAGGATAAAATCCAAGAGCACTGAAAACATACCATGCACTCATTTGTCCGCAATCTTCATTACCGCATAACCCATCGGTTTTGTTGGAGTAGAGAGTTGTACAGATCTGATGAACCATATCAGCAGTTTTCTCAGGCAGACCAATATAATTGTACAAGTAAACAATATGGTGACTTGGCTCATTTCCATGTGCATATTGACCAATCAATCCGGTTACATCTGGCGGCAGATCTTTGCTGGCCGGCGCTTCAACAATGAACAATGAATCCAGTTTCTTCTTAAAATCATCTTTTGATCTGTATTTTGCCATCAATCCATACACATCATGTGGCATAAACCAACTATGCTGCCAGGCATTTCCTTCTGTAAAAGCATTCTTTCCATCTACCTGTTGATTGAATGAATTGAAAGATGTTACCCATTTTCCATCACTGTTCTTTGGGCGAGCAAAACCGATCGTTGAATCAAAAACATTTTTCCATGACTGACTGCGTTTAATGAAATTCTTATAATCATCTGTTTTATTTAATCGTTTTGCGACCTGCGCTATACACCAATCATCATAAGCATATTCTAAAGTGATCGTAACACTTTCTTCCTGTTTGTCCTGAGGCAAAAAACCATATTGCCTATAAAAATTAGTTCCACGAATATTTTGTGCAGCACTTTTCTTCATCGCTTCAAAAGCGTCATTATAGTCAAACCCTTTGATGCCTTTTAGAATGGCGTCGGAAATGATCGGGACTGAATGATAACCCGTCATACAATTGGTTTCATTAAAGTGAAGGTCCCAAACGGGTAAAAGTCCTGATTGATGATAAAAGGCCAGATAGGAGTTGATGATGGAAGGGACCCTTTCTGTTTGCGTTAAAGTAAACAAAGGATTGGCGGCTCGAAATGTATCCCACAAAGATTGAACCGTATAAATATTTGTTCCATTTACAACATCGCCTTTTACAGATTTATAATTACCAAGCGCATCGTCAAAGCGAACAGGTTCTACATAAGTATGATATAAAGCCGTATAAAATGTTTGCTTAAAGGCAAGGTCATCGCTGGTGATCTTAATCTTACTTAATTCTTTATTCCAAATATTTGCAGCTGCCGATTTTTGTGCATCAAAATCCCATCCATTGATCTCCTTCAAACTTGCAAGAGCACCTTCTATGTTTGCGAAACTCAATCCTACTTTCATTAATATTTGTTCGCCAGCAGCCGTAGAAAATTGTAAATGGGCCTTAACGTTAATAGCTTTTGTTTCCGATGCGTTAACAGTTTGTTTGTCAGAGATCAAAAACAAATTCTTCACAGGCTTATTCAATCTTACAGCAAAATATACTTTACTGTTATCAGCCCATCCTTTCGAAAAACGATACCCGATAAATGTGCTGTCGTTGATCTTCTTAAAGTAAGATTCCACTGTTCGATCATAATTAATGGCAAATCCAAGATCAAAACGGATGATGGCATTCGCTGTTTTCGGGAAAGTATATCTATGAAATCCGCAACGTAGCGATGTTGTTAATTCTGCATGAATATTAAAATCTTCCAATTGTACTGCGTAATAACCGGGGCTCGCTTTTTCGGTGCCATGAGAAAATTTACTTTTGATCTTTTCGTTTGTTGGTTGAACATTCACCATAGGGAGAACAGAAATATCACAAAGATCACCAACCCCTGTACCGCTTAAATGTGTATGGCTAAAGCCCTGAATCATACTATCACTGTAATTGTAACCGCTGCACCAATCCCATCCCTCTGTTCCGTTATCGGGACTTAGCTGTACCATCCCAAACGGTAATACTGCGCCGGGATAGGTATGTCCATGGCCACCTGTTCCAATAAAAGGATTTACATAGTCAACCGGGTGTTGTGCAAAGGTCACGGTCGATAGGAATAAAAAAAGAATCGTATACCTGAAACTATTTTTCATATGACTACTTTTTAGCTAAGGTAGAGATATAATAAAAAAGAGGATGAACAAATGTTCATCCTCTTTTCATTGCTGAATTACGTATCATTTAAAACGGAAGATCGTCTAATGGTTCTGTTAACTCACCTGCAGTGGGGATCGATTGTGAGCTTTGTGCTGCTGCAGGAGCTGGTTGATAATTGGTATTGGAAGTAGCAGTTCCGCCTTCATTGGTTCTTGATCCCAATAACTGAACATTGGCAATACGCAGTGTCAATGAAGCGCCCTGTCTGCCATCCTGTGTTTGATATGTTCTGATATCAGGATTGCCTTCAACATAGACCTGAGTCCCTTTTTTTAAATAAGGAGCAATCGCAGTTCTGTCTGTCCAGTATGCACAATCCACCCAGGTAGTTCTGTCTTTCTGAACACCCTGTGCATCTTTAAAACGTTCGGTATGTGCGACTGTAAAATTGATCACATTCTTTCCGTTCACATTATTTACAATGGCATCTTTTCCGAGATTGCCGATTACCTGAAGCTTGATCATAACTGATAGTTTATAAAAGTTCTTAATAAATGAGTTTGGAAAAGTACATAAAAACTTTTTGTAGAAACATTCACAACGCCTGATATTAATATTTTGTGGATAAGCTTAGCAAATATAAAAATGACTTATTCTTATAAAATTATATTATTACGAATAAGTTAGCTTAATTTATAAAAGTGTATTACAATTTAGATTAATGATTTACGTGAGCTAGGGATTACATTCTAAGAACAAAAGTTTAAAATTCAATTAAAAATTGTTTCCCTTTTATAAACTATATGAAAGTTACGGATATTTTTATATTTTGTAGATTCTAAAGAATACATTATGAAAAAAGGATTATTTGTTATATTTTATTTGTTTACCCTTCTATTAGCTGCATGCAATAAACATACTACTGATTCTGGCAATAATTCTGGTAATAATTCTGGTAATAATAACGTAACAACCAATTATCCGGCATCATTTACTTGTTTACCCTTAGATACGGCTAATATTTATACAGTTTATCCCCTTGGAAGTTTAAATCCACCGGGGCATACTACTCCAACCGATCATATTTACTTTTATCTCGACTCAAATGGAAGTCCTCATCCTCAAGTTCCTGTTTATGCTGTTGGCACAGGTACTATAACTACAATAGAAGGTTATAGTGATGCCGGTGTTTTTATTAATTTTAACAGCAACCAACAATATTATTATTACCATATAAATCTAAACTCAAGTTATAAAGTCGGTGACATAGTAAAAGCTGGGGATAAAATTGGTGTCACTTCAGGGCAAGGTGCTATCGATTTAGGATATTTTGATTTAAGCGGATCCATACTTCCGAGATTAATTAATCCACAGCGTTATACTAAATCAACGCAATATGCTGTTAACCCTGTTTCTATTTATTCGTCTAATCTACAAACATATCTGTATGCAAAAGAGGGTGCCATCATAAACCAAAAAGGCGGAAAAGTAGATTTTGGAATTTCAGGTACACTTAAGGGAGATTGGTTCGATTCTACTGCATCTCAAACACAAACAGGAGGGCCTGCTTGGTGGAATTTGACTTTATCTTTTAGTTGCAGTCCATTAGATACAAATCAGCTAAGAATATGTATCGGAAGCACAGGGGCGGCATCGTCTAATAATATATCCATACCAGGCATATTTGCAATAAAAAATAATACGCCAAAATTTGAATTGGTAAATACAAGTTCAGGTTTGGTTAAATATGTTTTATATGATCAATATGATTTAGCAGCTAGTGCAAACCCAAATCCTTTTGGCTTAATGTTAGTTCAAGTTATTAGTGATCAAAAAATTAAAGTTGAAACGACTGCCAATCTCAACGCAACTGCTTTTACAAACGCAGCAAGAAACTATGTCCGGTAATTGATTGATTTAATTGTTTTGGGGATAAACAGCAAATCATTTTGCATATGTGGTTGAATCGCACACTTTAGGTTTCTGTTATTTACCGAACAAAAGAAACCCAATTTTATTTTCCATTCACCAAATCATCGATCGTCTTCTTGAGCATGGGCAGCATTCCAAGTCCAACACCTGAAGTATGAGATCTTCCAATTTCCTCCTGCTTGTCTACAATAACATTGGCTGGAAATAAATTGATCTTTTCAAACTCATGGTTTACCGCAAAATAAAAATAAAAATTGCGTCGATCTTTTATTTAAAATAATCATAATTGATGTTTTCACCTCAATTTATTATCCTCTGCTAAAAAAATCAAGAGCCTTGAAACAAATATTCCTTTACTCGCAAAAAAAAGAAAAACTAACAATTATTAGTTAAATTGCTGAAGATTATCTTTGTTCATGATAAAAAATATTCTATGAGTCGAAAAGGAAAGATATTAGTGGCCATGAGTGGCGGGATCGACAGTACCGTTACAGCATTGATGTTGCACAATGAAGGCTACGAAGTTATTGGGATTACTATGAAGACCTGGGATTATGCCAGCAGTGGTGCCGGTCAAAAAGAAACAGGCTGCTGCAATATTGATAGTTTCAACGATGCGCGCCAAGCTGCAGTGCATCACGGTTTCCCGCATTTTATTTTAGACATCCGAGAAGAGTTTGGTGATTATGTAATTGAAAATTTTGTTGACGAATATATTGCAGGCAGAACTCCCAATCCCTGTGTAATGTGCAACACACATATCAAATGGCGCGCATTATTAAGACGTGCCAATGCATTGGATTGTCAATACATTGCAACCGGACATTATGCGAATATCAGGCAACACACGAATGACCGATTTTATATCAGCAAAGGCTTGGATGAATCGAAGGACCAGAGCTATGTTTTATGGGGACTAGATCAAGACCTGCTGGGCAGAACTTTATTACCGCTCGGTGATTTTCATAAAAAGGATATCAAACAAATGGCTATTGATATGGGATATCCGGAACTCGCCAAAAAAAGCGAGAGCTATGAAATATGTTTTGTCCCTGATAATGATTATCGCGGTTTTTTAAAACGCAGAGTCGAGGGATTGGAAGAAAAAGTAACTGGCGGATGGTTCGTTGATAAATCAGGAAAAAAATTGGGGCAACATAAAGGCTATCCTTTTTATACAGTTGGTCAACGTAAAGGTTTGGAAATAGCATTTGGCAAACCTGCTTATGTTACTGCTATCGATCCCGACACAAACACTGTTGTACTGGGTGATGAAAATGATCTGGAACAAAACGAAATGCTGGTAACAAAGATAAATTGGGGGAAATATCATGGTATAACCGATGGTAACGAAGCGATCACCAAGATCCGCTATAAAGATAAAGGTGCTTTAAGCAATTTATATACAGATGGCAATAATCTCAGGATCAAATTCCATGAGAACGTTAAATCCATTGCACCCGGACAAAGCGCTGTTTTTTATGAAGGCGATGATGTGATTGGCGGTGGTGTTATACAGCGTGGTGAACTCAGCCTTTCTTAAACAAAGCTGCAAACATAGAATCTGCTTTTTGTGAATATCCTTGTAAGCATTCCATTTTGATCAATTCAAGATGGAATGTTTTTTTTATGAATGCAACGGCTGCATCATTTTCATTTTTAAAGACAGAACAGGTAATGTATAAAAAATATCCTCCGTTTACAAGATGCGGGATCGTATTGCTAATGATCTTCTTCTGTAATACAGCATATTCATTGATCTTTTCTTCGTTGAAGAAAAATAATTGTTCCGGTGTTCTACCCCAGGTGCCACTGCCACTACAGGGAGCATCACAAATAATTAAGTTGATTGGTTGATTGATTGATAAGTTGATGGGTTTAGTTAGGTCCGCAATGAATGAATCAAATTTCTTTATACCTGCTTTAACAAACCGCTGTTTGAGATTTTGCAGAATTGAAGTTCGAATATCACTAACCGTTAATTGAACATTTTGCAAAATATCAATAGCTAAAATTGATTTGCCACCACTGGCTGCACAGCAATCCCAAACCGTGAATCTCGAATCGTGAATCGTTAGTAGTTGAAGAAAGTCTGCAATTTTTTGAGATGAATGATCCTGCACCACAACATCTTCATCCATTTTTAATATTGTGTCGATTTTACTTGAATTGGGTAATGCCAAACAAGTGGATGTTAACTGATGAAATGAAATTTGATGGGCTTGTAATTTTTCAAGAACCTCTTTTTCTTTTTTGGGACGAATGCGCAAATAAAGATCAGGTTGTATTAAATGAGACGCCGAAAATACCGGGGGATCAATAGTTTCGCACAATTCATCTTTCCATGAAAAAATATCCTGAACAGAAAATGTCGGGTATTTTTTTTGAACGAAAATGATCCGATCTTTCAAATTGGTATTCCATTCATTCCATGCTTCATCAAATAAAATATGCCACTCTCCCACTGTATCATTACATAAATAAATGGCAGCTTTTAATTTGTCGGCAACATTTAATTCTTTAAATGAATGACCTAAACGATAATAACAATAACATAAATGAGTGATGAACTTTCTGTCTTTCGAACCATGCTTTTTATGTTGTGAAAAGTATTGTTTTAAAAAATGCTGCAATGGCATTGAACCATCATAAGATTTAATTAAGTTGACCG
>CAIMKO010000542.1 GCA_903841915.1 uncultured Chitinophagaceae bacterium
GGTGAAGGGCTGGAAGATCAATCTGCAGGTTTGCTATGATCTCCGTTTTCCTGTTTGGGCCAGACAAGAACAAAACGAGAGCGAATCGGCGGAATATGATGTTTTATTGTATGTTGCCAATTGGCCTGAACGTCGAAATCACGCGTGGAAAACATTATTAACTGCCAGGGCCATCGAAAACCTGTCTTATGTTATCGGCGTGAACAGAGTAGGCAATGACGGTAATGAAATTTATCATAGTGGCGATAGTATGGTTGTTGATCCCTTGGGTGAAATCTTATACCACAAAGCAGATGATGAAGCTGTTTTCACCATCACTTTAGAAAAAGATAAATTGGAACAAGTGCGACAAAAATTTCCTTTCTGGAAAGATGCCGATCAGTTTAGAATCATGAATGAAGAATTATGATTGATGCCATGAGTGGGAAGTTTTTAGACGGGAGAAAAACCATCGCATAATATTTAGCAACTTAGCAACTCGATCATGCAACAAATAATTTCAGCGAATAAAATTTTTACCGGGACAAAATGGTTAACCGATCATTCCATCATTGTTGAAGATGAAATGATTGTTGATGTTGTTCCAACTTCGTTAATTAGTAGCTCTGGACATCAACAAGTTTACAGATCGCTGGTTCCCTCATTCATAGATATACAGATCTATGGTGCAGCTGGAAAATTATTAGCTGTGTATCCTGAAGCTGATTCGCTTTTCAAATTATTTGATTATTGCAAAGCCGGGGGTGCATTACATTTTATGCCAACGGTTGCCACTAATAGCTACGATGTTTTTTATACATGCATTGATGCCGTAAAAGATTATTGGAAACAAGGCGGCAAAGGTTGTTTAGGGTTGCATGTGGAAGGGCCCTGGCTCAATCCCAGTAAGCGCGGTGCACATATTGAATCATTTATTCATTGCCCAACCGTTGAAGAAGTAGAAAAATTATTGGATTACGGTAAAGATGTTATCAAAATAATAACCATCGCACCCGAAGTTTGTAGCGATGAAGTAATCCGATTTATTCAATCACGAAATATTATTGTTTCTGCCGGCCACAGCAATGCAACTTACGAACAGGCTATACAGGCTTTTGATAAGGGTATTAATGCAGTAACACATTTATACAATGCGATGAGTGCTTTGCAGCATCGTTCACCGGGATTGGTTGGCGCTGTGTTCAATCATACATCCGTTATGGCGAGTATTGTTCCCGATGGTTATCACGTTGATTTTGCTGCGGTTAAGATCGCTAAGAAAATAATGAAAGAAAGATTGTTTGTGATCACGGATGCCGTTACCGAAACAAGCGAAGGATTATATCCACATCATCTGGCGGGCGATAAATATGAAAGCAACGGAATCCTTAGCGGATCAGCCCTAACCATGATAAGATCGGTTAAAAATTTAGTACAACATTGCGATATTCAATTGGACGAAGCCCTGCGTATGTGCAGCCTGTATCCTGCTCAGGTGTTGGGCTTAAAGGACCTTGGAAAAATTGAAAAGGGTTATAAAGCAAGTTATATTGAGTTAGAACCTTTTTGATCTTTTATTTATTAAAAGCATTCCAACCTTGTGCTGTTATATCAAAAGTGTTACCGCCCTTGGTTAATAATTTTGTTCCTTCTTCCAATTCAGCCATATAACCTACAACAGCAATTTCTTCATTCAATGTGATCTTGTCGTAGTCTTCCTGTTTCAATGTAAAGATCAGTTCGTAATCTTCTCCTCCGTTCAATGCACAAACAGTTGGATCCAATCCAAATTTGAAAGCTGCTTTTCTTGCCAGATCATGTATCGGGATTTTTTCTTCGTAGATCCTGCAACCCAGATTGCTTTGTTTACAGAGATGCAACACCTCGCTGCTTAATCCATCACTGATATCCATCATTGATGTTGGCATGATATCGTTCTTGGCAAAAAATTCAATGATATCTTTTCTTGCTTCTGGTTTTAATAATCTCCCAACGATATAATCTTCATTTTCCAGATCGGGTTGTACTTTGGGATTCTCTAAAAAGATCTTTTTCTCTCTTTCCATCAAGGTCAAACCCAGAAAGGCGCCACCCAGATCACCGCTTACACAGATCAGATCTCCTTTTTGTGCAGTGCTTCGTTTAACAAATTTATCGGGGGACACTTCGCCGATGGCCGCGACAGAAATTATAAAGCCCTTATCAGATGAAGAAGTATCGCCTCCCACCAGATCAACACCATGTTTTTCGCAGGCAATATAAACGCCTTCATAAAATTCATCTAAAGCCTCTACACTGAACCGATTACTAAATCCGATACTAATGGTAATTTGAGTAGGTGTTGCGTTCATTGCATACACATCACTCAGGTTTACGATCACGGCTTTATAACCCAAGTGCTTTAAAGGGGTGTACATTAAGTCGAAATGAATTCCCTCTAACAAAAGATCTGTTGTAACAATCGTCTGTTTACCAAAATGATCGATCACGGCAGCGTCGTCACCTACACCTACCACAGTTGATACGTTTTGTATCTCAAAATTTTTGGTGAGATGATCGATCAAACCAAATTCTCCAAGTATTGATATTTCTGTTCTGTTTTCCATATTTAAAGTACGAGGTAAGAAGTACAAAGTACGAAGTCTGAAGATTGTTACTTCGTATTTTTATTTCTTATTGTGTTTATTGATGCAACTATAATTTTTAATATTTCTGTTCCTTCCTTAATAATTAAATCAATTCTTATGTTCAGGTCAGGGTTAAATTCTTTTAATAATTCAAGAAAATATATTGCCTCGTCTGCTTCTTCTTCAACAATCTTTAATTTGTTTATGAAATCAGCGTTCGATTTTGCTCTTCTGGCCGAACGATAATTTGCCCCAACCGACGAAGAGCATCTTACTCATTAATTTGAATATGCTTTGTTTATAACAGTAGCTGGTAAATCAAGAATCAATTTTCCTACAGTAACCGCGTACATAAAAGTTCGTTGTTTCAGGTCTTGCATAAATATTGTTTTTAATAAACGACTATTTTGCTAAACGTTTCGTACTTCTATCTTCGTAATTCGTACTTATTTACAGTTCTCCTCCGTTAATAACATTTAATAATTCATCATGAATTTTCCCGTTGGTCGCAACAATTCCGTGCTGATAAGGGTTATAATATTTACCTGAAAGATCTGTTACTTTTCCTCCGGCTTCTTCAATCATTAAAAATCCTGCAGCACTATCCCATGCTTGTAATTGATGTTCATAAAACCCATCAAACCTTCCCATCGCAACCCAGCAAAGATCAATGGCGGCACTTCCCAAGCGGCGAACCGGAACACCTTTTCTGATCAATTTTTCAAACACTTGCAAAGGACCACTTGTTTCATCCAAATAAGTATAAGGAAACCCGGTGACCAAACAGCTTGTACTAACATCTGACTTATTACTTACATGAATGGTTTTATTATTCAGAGTTGAGCCTTTTCCTTTTTCTGCAATAAAAAGTTCGCCGATAAAGGGATTGTATACGGCACCCAGGATCATCTTGCCATCTTTTTCAATACCAATACTTACACAACAAATAGGAATGCGGTTCGCATAATTAACCGTGCCGTCTATCGGATCAATGATCCATTTATAATTACTGTCCTGAATAATTTCGCCTGCTTCTTCACTTAAAATATAATGTTCGGGAAATTGCTCTTTGATCACTTTAAAAATTGCGGCTTCGCTTTTATGATCCACTTCTGTAACCAGATTATTAATCCCTTCTTTATTGGAGATAATGAAAGACTGATCGAAATATTCTTTCATGATGGCGGCCCCGGTTTCAACCGCTCTGATTAGTGTTTCTTTTAGCATGGCGCAAAGATAGCCGCTGCGTCATGCCTTACCAAAGAAGAAATGTTATTATTGATCGATGGAACCCATCATCGATTCGGGGTAGCGCATACCGGATGCTGCCCCTTTTGGCGCAATAACATCCATTTCTTTTAATTCATCTGCAGATAGATGCACTTGCAGTGCAGCAACATTTTCTTCCAAATATTTAATGTGTTTTGTACCGGGAATAGGAAAAATATGGTCTCCCTGTGCCATTACCCATGCTAATGCCAGTTGAGAAGCCGTACAATTTTTTTTATGTGCCAATTGTTCAATCTTGGAAACGAGTTGCAGGTTCTTATTAAAATTTTCTCCCTGAAAACGAGGCGAAAAACGACGATAATCATCTGGGGTAAAATCTTCGAATTTCTTTATTTGCCCTGTCAAAAATCCTCTGCCCAAAGGACTGTAAGCGACAAATGCAATTCCCAATTCTTTGCAGGTTTGCAATATTTCATCTTCGGGTTCTCTTGACCAGATCGAGTATTCGGTTTGCAGTGCAGTAATGGGATGAACAGCGTGCGCTTTTCTCAGTGTTGCTGCGGAAACTTCACTTAATCCAATAGCTTTAATTTTTCCCTGTTCAACTAATTTACCCATGGCGCCCACCGTTTCTTCAATCGGTGTTGCAGGATCTTTACGGTGCAAATAATACAGATCGATCACATCCACATTCAATCGCTTCAAACTCGCTTCACAGGCGGATTGTACATATTCAGGCTTACCGTTCAATCCGCGCAATTGCGGATTTGCAGGGTCTCTCAAAATACCAAACTTAGTGGCTACTGTGATTTTATCTCTTCGGCCTTTCAATGCCTGTCCAACCAATTCTTCGTTGTGATAAGGTCCATAAACATCCGATGTGTCCCAAAATGTTACGCCCAATTGAATGGCATGATGCAATACATTAATGCTTTCGTGATCGTTTCTGTGACCGTAAAATTCGCTCATGCCCATACAACCTAATCCTAATCGGGAAGCTGTTAATCCCTGCGATCCCAAATTTTTCTTTTCCATATTCCAAATGTTTGTATAAAATTAGAGCATTTGGTCTTTAGTTTTCGTGACAGGTTTTAAGCACAACGAAACCCTAACTGTATGCCTATTTGTACACATTAAGCGGTATTCAATTTGCTAATGCGAAATTATTCCGGCTTTATTTCATCTTCGTTTTGCACAATAAAATAAAATCAACTTAATTCGTGTGACTTAATCACAGCTTTTTGGTTTTATCCGTCATCATAGTCAACTACAACGTAAAATATTTTCTGGAGCAATGTTTATGCTCCGTACAAAAAGCCATTGCGGCCATTGATGCAGAAATCATTGTGATCGATAATCATTCCACCGATGGAAGTTTAGAATATTTGCGACCGCTTTTTCCTTCGGTTATCTTTTTAGTAAATGAAAAAAACATTGGCTTCGGAAAAGCAAATAATATTGCGTTACGGCAAGCCAAAGCTGATTTTATTTTGTTTTTGAATCCGGATACAATTGTCAACGACACCTGTTTCTCAACTTGTATTTCCTTTTTAAAAACCGTTCCCAATAAAGGTGCAGCCGGTATTCGCATGGTCGATGGTAGCGGAAAATTTTTACCGGAAAGTAAACGGTCTTTCCCTTCGCCCGTTTCTTCTTTTTATAAACTCATCGGCTTGGCTTCCTTGTTTCCATCGTCAAAATATTTGAATCATTATGCATTGGGAAATTTAGACAAAAGTGAAACACATGAAATTGATGTGCTGGCCGGAGCTTTTATGATGATCAAAAAAGAAGTACTTGAAAAAGTAAATGGTTTTGATGAAAGTTTTTTTATGTACGGAGAGGACATTGATCTCAGTTACCGAATCAAACATGCGGGCTATAAGATATTTTATCTTGGAGAAACCGCCATCATTCATTTTAAGGGGGAAAGTGCAAAAAAGCAAAATCTAAATTATGTCCGGATGTTTTATACTGCCATGGACATTTTTGTAAGTAAACATTATAGCAAGACCGCTTCTTTCTTTTTTTCATTGTTCATTTGGTTTGCTATTGCAATAAGAACTATTACAACATTGTTTCAAGGAATATTTTTTAAACTACCTTTTCTAAAGAACAAGGCAGAAAATAGTTTTTCGCAAAGTTTAATCGTCGGTTCTTCTGAGGAACAAAAAGAAATAAATGATCTTCTGAATAAAGTAGCATTTCAAAAAATCACGCTTCCGTTTGTTGATTCTTTAAAAAAAATCACAGAATTCCCTTCTATCAAAAAACTAATTTTTTGTGCCGGTGATTTAGGTTATTCAGAAATCATTCATTTTATACAATCTGCTCCGGATTATCGTTTTCGCTTTCATACAAAAGGGAGTAAAAGCATTGTTGGAAGCGATTCCAAAAAAGGGTCCGGTGAAACAAAAGGGGCATGAAACGAGATCTCCTTAATTTTCAAACACCGTTTCCTTTATAAAACACTTACTTTACAATTATTAACAACATTGCGTTGTTTGTAATTTAAGGATGAATGGATTCTCTTATTTGCAGCAAATATTTTAGCTTCGTAGCCACAAATCAGCAAAACCAATCTTTTAGCAATGGCCATATTCGATATAAAGCTTCCTGGAAGAATTTTAAAGGCATTGCACCTTCCCGAAAACAATCCACGCGGTCAGCAATTGCGGGTATTGAAAAAATTATTGCGCAAAGCAAGGTTTACGGAGTTTGGGCAGGAATTTCATTTTGATGATATATTGGTAAGCAAACATCCCGGCAAGAAATTTCAGGAACTTGTTCCAACCTATAATTATAGTTCCATTTATAAAGATTGGTGGCATAAAACACTAGAAGGAGTTCCCGATGTTTGCTGGCCGGGTAAAATAAAATATTATGCTTTATCGTCGGGAACATCAGAAGCTGCGAGTAAATATATTCCCGTTACAAATGACCTGCTTCGCGGCAATAAAGTGGTGATGATAAAACAATTATTAAGTCTGCGTCATTACGAACACCTTCCCATGGGTTCTATCGGAAAAGGCTGGTTAACCCTGGGTGGAAGCACTGATCTACAGAAAAAGAGTGCAGGTTATTATGCTGGTGATCTGAGTGGTATCACCGCAAAAAAGGCTCCTTTTTGGTTTCAGCCTTTTTATAAACCCGGGAGAAAAATTGCAAAAGAAAAAGACTGGAATAAAAAATTAGAAGATATCGTAGCCAAAGCACCCGAATGGGATATTGGTTTTGTTGTAGGCGTTCCTGCATGGATACAAATGTGCATGGAAATGATCATTGAACGATATCACTTAAATAACATTCATGAAATGTGGCCCAACCTTGCATTCTTTGTGCATGGGGGTGTTAGCTTTGAACCTTATAAAAAAGGGTTTGAAAAATTATTGGGCAAGCCTTTGATCTATATTGAAACATATTTGGCAAGCGAGGGTTTTATTGCGTATCAGGACAGGCCCAACACCCAGGCAATGAAACTGGTTACCAATGAACATATCTTCTTAGAATTTGTTCCTTTTGATGAAAAGAACTTTGACTCTAATGGAGACATGATAGCTAATCCCGAGGCCCTGATGATACACGAAGTGGAAGAAGGAAAGGATTATGCATTACTGATCAGCACTTCTGCGGGCACATGGCGTTATCTGATCGGAGATACCGTAAAATTTGTTGATAAGGATAAATGTGAGATCATTATTACCGGAAGAACAAAACATTATCTGAGTCTTGTGGGCGAGCATTTGAGCGTTGACAATATGAATAAGGCGATACAGCTCGCCGGAGAAGAAATGAATATCTCTATTCCTGAGTTTACCGTGGCGGGTGTTCCTTTTGGAAATTTCTTTGCGCATCATTGGTATGTTGCCTGTAACGACCAGGTGAATGCAGAGCAATTGCGCATCAACATTGATAATAAACTGAAAGAACTCAATGATGATTATGCAGTTGAAAGGAAAAGTGCATTAAAAACTGTTTTATTAGATGTGTTGACCGAGCAACAATTCATGGATTTCATGACAGCCAAAGGAAAAATAGGTGGCCAACATAAATTTCCCCGAGTTTTAAAAGGTAAAATGCTGGAAGA
>CAIMKO010000543.1 GCA_903841915.1 uncultured Chitinophagaceae bacterium
AAGTACTATATAAATTCACTTTAAACTGTGCCGGTGGATTGGCCCAGATATTATCTCTTGTATTATTGGCGTAATTGAAGTTGGTACGTACACGGCTTGGTAAGTTATTCAAGAAACTATCAACACCAGCATATGCAACACGACCGTTCCATCCATTAACAAACCCATAAGTAATATTATATAATTCATTATGTGTTCCTAAAGTAATGGTATGATTTCCTTTTACAATAGTAACATTATCAGTGATTTCAAAAGTATTTTGCTTCATATTGAAGATACTAGCTTCACGGTCTGTCCCTGCGAAGATCGTACCGCCATTACTGGCAATTTCTAGCTGTGGAATGGAACTATTTGAAGTAGGGTCTCTATAATCAATGATACTTGAATATCCAATAACGGCACTGTTAGAAACATCATTTGAGAATTTTGTTTTTAACTCTGCAACAGTAGAATATTGTTTGTTTACTTGTTTAAAATCTATACCACCAAAACGGAAGTTTTGCTGATCACGTTCTAGATTGGTTGCTTCAGAAAGAACCGTATTATTTCTGATCGATAATCTGTTTTTTGAATTAACTACCCAATCTAAACGGTTGAAGAATTTTGTAGAGTTGGAATAAATCGATGTATTTCCAAAAGCTCCGGCGCTAACGCCATATACTGAAGACATTCTATCGGAAATTGCCTGTGCTTGTGCTGCTGTAATAATAGGCATATCCGGGGAACCGGCGCCAAGAATAACAGGATCAACCCTGCGTGTTACTTCTTCATTAGTAAAAAAGAACAATTTATCTTTTACGATTGGTAAACCAATACGAAAACCTGTTTGATAATCACTGAAATCAGAAGGTTCTTTCGTTCCGTCACCGGCATTATTCTTACCAATCATAAATGCACCGCGCCCATATCCGTAGATTGAACCATGAACTTCATTGGTACCACTGCGTGTTACTGCATTGATACTACCGCCTAAAAAGTTACCGATCTTAACATCATAAGGGGTAAGATAAACTTGCATATCCTGAATGGCATCCATTGAAACAGCATTTGAACGTGTGCTGCTTCCCGGCATTCCTGAACTGTTTGTTTGTCCGCCTAATGATGGGCTAAAACCGATCGCATCATTATTGATGGCACCATCAAGCGTTACGTTATTATAACGGAAGTTAGTACCGCCAAATGAGTTGTTATTACTTTGAGGAGTTAATCTTGTAATATCCTGAATACTGCGGCTAATGGAAGGCAAGTTTTTTATTTGATATTGTCCAACCTGAATACCTGCTCCTGTTTTTACACCGCCTCTTTTAGAACTACTTACAGTTACTGTGCCCAATGAGGTTGTTTCCTGGATCAATGCAACATTCAAAGTATTTTCTCCAAGTGAAAGATTAATGTCTGATTTTTTTTCTGTCTTACTTCCTACATAACTGATGGTAATGGTATAAGGTCCACCCGGCTGAAGGTTGGGCACATAGAAATTACCCTTATTATTGGTTTGTGTCGTGGCCGAATAGCCTGTTGGCTCATGTTTCACTATTACTGATGCACCAATTACGGTTGCACCTTTACTATCTGTGATATTTCCGCCGATGGAAGCAGTTGTCTGTTGTGCAAAACCGGTTGTAAACAATGATCCAGCTACAACCATGACTTGTAATGCTACAAGTAATCTTTTTAACATAAACTTAGTTTTTATTTTCGCTGCAAAGGTTGTCTCGGAATGTTACCGAATTGTTATGGGGAGGTTACGTGGGTGTTAACAATGCTTGCTCTCAGTTATCGTCAATTAAAAAAATAACTGTGATTGTAAAGATTAATCCTACTTAGTATAGCACAAACTAAAGTTCGAAATTTATTATTAGTTCAACCCCGTTGGCGGAATTATTTAAAATGAATAGTTGTATGCAGTGGAGGAGCAATCTATCAGAAGTTTTTCAACCTTTCTGGAAACCTGCTTTTGTTCTGTTTTTTTATTACAATCCGCTTTTGTCAATATTACGGCAGGTTCTTTTGTACCAAAAACTGTTACCGAAATACTGAAGAATTACAGGAAGGCAGCTTCAGCAAAAATGTTTCAGATGGTATAACAGCTCATCAAAGGTTGAAACCACCTCTTTGTTTAAAACAAAAAAGGGGGGCTGAAAATGATTCTCCAGAACACATTTTTTGTCTGTTTCTGCATATTCAGACGATTACGCAATCGAAATATTCCAGTCGAACACCGGTCGAACACCAAGCGAACACCAGCCGAACACTCAGTCATGTGGATACCCCTTAAATTTCCGTTTCAATTTGCGTTTTTTTGCCTGTTTGCTCTCTGTACTTCTATTGCTTTGACCACATTAGAACCTGAACCGTTAAAGTTTTTCATGGCTTTGACTGCTGTGCCATTGATATTTCAGTTAATCATTTAATTCCGCCAAAGGGTTAGTTCAAATAAAACAGTAGCGACAAGCTGTTGCAATATTTAAAAGAAAAGAATTTAGTTTTCCATTTTTACCTACGAAGTAGTTTAAACTTATTTCAATACAAAATAAACAAACTGGGCAGGTTTTTTAGTGTAAGACACAGGTAAGATAGAGCTACCTTCTTCGTACCATAAGAAAGTATATATAAGACAGCGGGAAAAGTTGACAAAAGCAGGTTTCAGGGAAGAAATAATTTCACGATACAGCCATTGAAAATTTAAACAAGTTCTACTTATAAAAAGCAAATAGTATTCCCGTCTTAGAAAAATAACTTTAAATGTATTATTACCGAATTGAGATGGCATAATTGATTTTTGGGGAATAATGAATTTTTACCCCCCCCCTTGGACCTACGTTGCATTTAGGGTAAATTAAGAAAACATATTTCATAGACTGATAAATAGCGTACAATTGGATGGAAGGCTTTACTCTGCAGCATTGCCTATTGATAAGACGTAGTCCTATAAACTACATAAGAAACAAGTATTATTCTACTTCTCAAATATTAGGATACTTTACTTTTAGGCTATAAATACAACTACATATTTATCAGCATATTTCCAAAGCTAATACGACTCCGAATGAAAAACAGCGAAAACCTTTCATCGTTTAACAGCCAACCTGAAATGTATATTTCAAATTTATCTTCGACAGATCCTAGTATGACAACCTATTCAAAACTGATCCCGATTTATAAATCTAAAGAAGTGGAAACAAATCAGTTTTTGAAAGATAGCGAGATTACTAATTTTGATGAATGGAAAGTAAATTGTAATGAAACAAAAAAAAGGATTTTAATTATAGAAGATTCTTCCAAACTCAGAAATATATTAACTCAAATTCTTGGTGAACGTTACGAAATATCAGATTTTGGAAATGCAGATGAAGCTTTAGAAAATATTGGCAGCATAAATCCTGATATTATTCTTTTAGATATCATGCTTCCTGGTTCAATTGACGGATTCTCCTTTTTACGAATCATCAGAATGAATAAGAATTTTTTACATATTCCTGTAATATTAATGTCCCTTCTATCAACAGATGCAATCATTACAGAAGGCCTTAAACTTGGAGCCAATGATTTCATCGTTAAACCATTTGATCTAAGACAACTAGATTTGAAAATAAAAAACTATATCAATCTAAATAAAGAGTTGAGAGACAAAATGCTCCTGGAACAAAATATTAATTTTGAAGTTAAGAACGAGTTTCAAGAAGTACTTCAAAAATTTGATATGCTTATAGAAAAAGGAATAATGAATGATAGTGATATAAAGATTGAAAAATATGCCCTCGAATTAAACATGAGTATCAGTACCCTTGAAAGGGTTATAAAAAAAGTTTATAAAATGAGCCCTACTAAATATATCATGAAACGAAAATTAGAAAAAGCAGATTTACTGATTCGCTCAAATCAGGGACTTTCCATAAAAGAAATCGCACTTACATTAGGTTTCAGCTCCTTATCTTATTTCTGCAGATGCTATAAAATATACTACTCCAAATCTGCTTCACAAACTACCAAAACATACTAATAAGTAGCACACATTATATTAAGATTTAGCTTAAATAATTCAACTGATTGCAGAATTAGTTGAATTGTTTAATTTATCCATGTGGTAAATTGCAGAAAACAGATCATATGCGCATATTGATAGCTGATGACCATAGCTTTGTTAGAAAAGGTATAGTATCCATTTTAGTAGAAAAGTATCCAAATGCTCATTTTGAAGAAGTCTCTGACTGTAGCGATTTGTTAAAGAAAATTTCATCGAAAGAATATGCAATTATAATTTCGGATATTTCTATGCCCGGAAGATCGGGTTTAGAAATTGTAAAAGAAATAAGAGAGCTTGCCCCCAAAACGCCTTTTCTTGTCTTAAGTGTTCATTCTCCGGAAGAATATGCTGTACGTTCTATTAGAGAAGGAGCTTCAGGTTATCTAACCAAAGATTGTCCTCCCGAAGAACTGATAAGTGCAGTTGAATATTTATTAAGAGGCAAACGATATATCACTGCTGAAATTGCCGAATTACTTGCAAATTCTTGTAGTTCCGACTTTAGCAAAGAATTGCATGAGAGTTTATCAAAAAGAGAATTTGAAGTATATAAATTATTAACATCAGGAAAAAGCAATTCGAATATAGCAGAGACTCTTTCATTAAGTGTAAATACCATAAGCTCTTTTCGGTCAAGAATCCTAGAGAAAATGCATATGCATTCAAATACAGAGCTTATTAAATATGCAATTGAACATAATCTTACATAAAATGACATCTTGAACGCATTAATAATACTGAATATTCGAAATAGAAATGCCTTGAAATAAATTTCAAGGCATTTCTATTTAAAAGCTGTTGAAAATAAAACTAGTTCAATGGAATGTTTACTACAATTTCGCAGCCATTTCCTATAGAAGATTTTAGTGAAAAATCCCCATAGAACATTTCCGTACGCTTTTTGATATTTTCCAAACCAATTCCATTTAATGTTATTCCCGTATTAAACCCTTTCCCATTATCTAAAACACGCATGCTTACAATATTGTCAATTATTCTTATACTTACGTCGATAGTATTTGCAGCTGCATGTTTTATGATATTCTGAATTTGTTCCTGTAGGATTCGGAATAAATTCAATTTTAGATCAGCACTTAATTTTATTTCATCAAATTCATCAAAATTGAAAATAATGCTAAACTTATTTTCATGATTGATACTCTTCAATAATGCTTCAATCGCCTTTTTAAACCCTCTATCTCCAAACGTTGCAGGCGCCAATTGATGAGACATTTTTCTGATTTCATTGATTGCTTCATGAATTCGTTTAATAGTTTGTTTTAGCCATTTATTGCCCTTTGCAGGAACATCTTTAACCATACCCAAAGAAAGCAAAGATCCAACTAAAAGTTGTGCTACATTATCGTGTAATTCTCTACCGATATAATATTTTTCTGATTCTTGAGCTTCAATAATAGCCTTTTCAGCTTCCAATTTTTGCAACCTAATTCTAGTCGTATCTCTTTTAATAGCAATCCAGTGGGTAGGTATATTTTTATCATTCAAAACAGGAGATATGGCAATACTTGACCAAAATTCTTGCCCACTCTTTTTATAATTTAAAACTTCAATTTCGCAATGCTCATAATGTTCAAGAGCATGACGCAATCTTTTGAGCTCATTTCTATCTGTTTTTGGTCCTTGAAGAATACGTGGCGTTTTACCAATTATTTCTTCTCTCTTGTAACCAGTCATTTTAGTATAGGCATCATTGACAAAAACGATTCTTGGGCCATAGCCATCTATTTGGTCTGCTTCTGCAATGACAACGGCATCTGTTGTATTTGCAATGGCCGCTTCTAATAATTTTAAATCGTGTTGCTTTTCAATTAACTTCGTTTTAATAAGACAGTAATCTGTAATATCTTGAGTTATACCACCAACACCAATAATGTTCCCATCATGATCATGTAAAGGATGTAAAAAAAACCTTATAACTGTGAATCTGTCCATCTGGCATTGAAGCAGATGTGGTACTTATTACTTGAGCATTTGTTTTAAATACTCTGTTACGCAATTCATCCCATTCTATACATTCGCTTTCAGAAAATCCAACTTCTTTGTTGGTTAAAGCAAGAATTTCGAACTCTTCGATTTGCAGGGCTTTGCACAATTCTAGATTTGCACTTGTAAAACGACCTTCTTTGTCATAACTGTAAATAAAATCAGGGCTTGAATTAATAATTAGATTCTTCCATTCAGTAGTAACCTCGATCGTTTCGTTACTGAAAAGGCTCTTGTAATTACTAATAACTGTGTCAATTTTCATTTCTCCATTTCCCCCAAAACCATTTTGCTTCTGATAAAATTGAATCATAAGTGAAGAGTTAAATTCCTAAAGCTTTTGTATCTAAATATTAGTAATTCAGAGTAAAAATCAGGGGGGGGGGGGCTGTCACAGTTTAAAAAACTGTATCAGTTTAATTTTTGTATTGATGAAGAATTAAATTGAAAGATCCAATATGTGTTAACACAATCCTATTCTCCGTACTGAATAAAATATATTTCTACTCTTCTATTTGCCCGCATAGGTTCTTGAATTGGATATAATGGTATTCTTTTCCCAAATGCTTTGGCAATTATTCTTTTCGCATTAATACCACCACTCATAATGTAAGTTTCAGCCATTTCTGAACGATTAAAAGCGAGTTTCTCGTTGTATAATTCTGTACCCATCAAATCAGTATGTCCAACGAGAACAACACCTAGCCTTGCATCAGTTTCTAAATCATGAATCACACTGTCCATTGTTAGGTAGGCTTGTTGTTCAATTCTATAACTATCAAAGTCAAAATGAATAATATAACTTGGCGATGCAATGTTTTTGTGATTAACAGTTACTTCGGCTTCCTCTTTTGGAGGCGGCTTAATTTCATTAGGTTTTTCATTTGGCAAATCAGAATTGATAAGAATACTTGTGCCACACATTTCAGCTCTGTATTGTTTTGCGCAAGAAATGGTCACACTGTAATTGCTGTTATCTTGTTTAACCAATAAATTGTCTGCAGGTTTATCATTTCCCAAACCATCTCTTTCAAAAAATTTCAAATTCGATGGAGGCTGTACGGGTTCATTTTTTAGTGACGCAACAATGGCAAGTCGCTCTAACGCTTTTGGAGTTTGGAGTTTATTATACATTTCAGCTGCATCACCATAAGCTCTATTTTGCCAATAACTATCTGCTAATTTTTCCATTACCACAGGATTGTTATCGCCTGAAGCTTTCAGATATAAATTATAATAAGGTACTGCTTCATTATAATTTCCTTCTTTATACTGAGTATCAGCCTCACGTAAAACTTGCAGTAATAAACATTCTTTACATTTTAATTTGGCCTGACCATAAGTTGATTGCGCTTCACTAGATACAGAATTTAAAAGAAATACTATGAATAATAGCAAATATGAAATGTTAGAAATGTATTTAGTTTTCATCGATTAATTAAAGTTTTATCCATTTCAATGTTGTCAAAAGTTTTCCATCAGCGTTTAGCTTAATAAAATATACACCTTTAGATAATAATGCTGTATTAGCTATATGCACGGTTCCTTTCATCAGGTCTCTGAATTCGCCAAACTGAATGGGCTTTCCATTATAATCAACTAATTGCCAATTCAATCTTTCGATGTAGTCAAGGCTTTTTAAAACAAATTGATTAACTGTTGATGGATTATTCATCAAAACAACAACAGGTATTGACTCGTTTGAAGGAGAATGCAGGTAAATTGGAGTTGCTGCTATTTCTAGCTCAGTGTTAATTCCACTCGATGAAGCTGTTCGAACAAAATTTCCAGTTAATGCGGACTGTGCATATGCAAAAGAACTGTTGTAATAACTATTAGATGGATTTTTTACGTTTTGAAGATTAATTAATAAATGTATCGTATCAGATTGTTTAGTTAAAAGTTGAGAAGATGGCATTAGTAAAGTTGTATCGCCTTCTTCTAACCCATCAAAGTTTAAGTTGGGCAATAACGATCCCGTTGCAGATAAAGAAAGAACCTTAAATGAAATAGGGTAAGCTAATGTTTTACGAAGGTTATTTGAAACAGTTACACTATTCAAATCAACAAGTCCATTATTTTCAACTATAATGTTTAAAGCAACATTATAGCTTTTATCCATCTGCAATACACCAAGAGAAGCACTTTCAGCCAAACCTATTCTTTCCGGAACAGTATATACGCTACTCACGGATTTACTAAAGAATTCATTTTGTTCAAATGATCTAACAAATCTTCTTCCATTCAAGACTTTATTATGTCCCGGAAGATGAATATTATAAAATGAGGAAGCTATTATTTCAGCTTTTTTAATGGTATCCCAAACTGCTACTGTCCTGTCGTAGTGAGTTATATAAGCACTGCTGTTATTTTTACTAAAAACTGATCCTTCTAATGAAGGCGGATTATCTAAATAAACATCCATTTCTGCTATTTCATCAAAGCTCTTTCCAATATTCCATGTTGTTTGCAATAAACCTGAGTCATTATTATCGCGATTCAAAATATTAGCCGACTTCATGTTAAAAGGCCGCACTCTGAAATCTTGCGCTGTTCCCTTATAAGCAACAATAGCCGGAGTATAATATACATCATCAGCTCCAACAGGGAAAACAATTTGTCCAGAAGCATTATTTAAATTAGCTCTGTATAAAAATCCACCGGTAACCGCATTACCGGTAACTACATAATTCTTTTCAGAATAACCGGTAATCGTTCCTGGGTCAGTATCACCAACTTTCAGGTTATTTCCATTCGCCCAAATTTTACCGTTTACGAAATTCAGCGTTTTGCGAATTTCGACATCGCTTGATCCTGCTAAATAAATCCCATTTGGATTATCTATTTGC
>CAIMKO010000544.1 GCA_903841915.1 uncultured Chitinophagaceae bacterium
TTCAACTGTTGCTGTATTAATATCCAATATTCCAATGCTTTTTTGATTTGAAGTTGATTGGTGTTGAAAATCATTACTTTTATACTGATGTGATTCTATTTTAATTCTTGCAAAAGGAATGATGCGATCTGCATCAACTTTTTGCAAACCCCATATCTTGCGGATGTCTTCCGGATGATAAAATTTTCCGCCTTTATTGCGGTAATTTAAAATTGTATGGATCACGCTATTGCTCAAACCGAGTTCCCGCCACCCCTCAGCACTCAAAACATTTGGGTCAAATACAAATAATTTGAATTTTATTTCTGTTGATGAATGGGTTGAGGAATCATTTTCCCCATTTAAGGAATCAGGCAATGTTTTATTTTGCCTCCATTTAACTAATTGGGTTTGCAACTCCTCATCAACAGAAGGTTTTGCTTTTTTACTTTCAAACAAATAAGGAAGGAAAATAAAAACTACGACCAACAGCAATAAAATGATTACCGCAACTTTTTCTTTTCGCGAAAAAGTAAAATACTCTTTGATGATCCTTTTCATACATAACAATTTTGTTAGTAATCAAGGGAGCTTATATATGCAATTTGACAGTTAGTCCGTCATGGGCTAAACGAATATGTGAAGGAAGTGTTTTATTCACTTCTTCATGCTTACCCAACTGATGACTGATATGTGTAAAATAAACTTCAGGAACTCTTAATTCATTTGCAAGCGCAACTGCCTGAGCCAAATTAAAATGCGAAATATGATTTTCCTTTCGCAAAGCATTCAGCACTAAAACCTTAGAGCCTATTATCTTTTCTTTTTCCGATTCATCGATTCGGTTTGCGTCTGTAATATAAGTAAAATCATTTATTCGAAAGCCGAATACAGGCATATTTAAATGCCAAACCAGGATAGGTATCACTGAAATATCCCCAATTTTAAAGGGCGTTTCATCGATCGTATTGATATTGATCTGAGGTATCCCCGGATATGATTTTTCGGCAAACACATAATAATATTCGCGCTTTAATGCTTCAATGGTTAAAGCATTTGCAAATACTTCCATTGGCTTTTTCTGAATATAATTGTAAGCTCGGATATCGTCTAATCCTGCAATGTGGTCTTTATGCGGATGGGTAAATAAAACAGCATCTAACTTTTTATTATTGATACGCAGCATTTGATATCGGAAGTCGGGGGTAGTATCTATCACAAAACTTGTTGTTTCAGATTCAACAAGGATGCTGCTTCGTAAACGATTATCATTCGGATCGGGAGAAACGCAAACATCACAATCACATGCGATCATAGGCACACCACTACTGGTTCCGGTTCCTAAAAATGTTATTTGTAAAGAGGAAGAATGCACATGTAAATCTAATCCAAAAAGCAACGTGAGTTATCAAACAAGGGCGGCATAATTTTTAACTACCTCATCATACAATTTCTGGCTTTCGTGTGTAAGCTTATCAAATTCGATATTCAGTTGAGGAATTATCTCCAGCAAAGTGTTGATGCGGCCTTCCGCATCTAAAAATTTATTTAGCACAACGATCTTTCTGGCCTCCAATAAACACCATCCGCTTTGAAAAGTGCCACGCTCGTAACGAACAACATATTCGGATTGTTCCAGAATATCTTCTAATTTGTCTAAATTATGTTGCGTGTATTTCATGGTAATTTTTCTTTCTATCACTTCATCAAAGTTAAACCCTCTATGCGCTGTATTAATTTTGATTTATCCACACAACTGAATAAATGATGCGAAAATGTTTAATAAAATGTTTTCTAAAATTATTTACTCTCCATTTTGATGATGGGAACAATCATTTCTTCCAGACTGATGCCACCGTGCTGAAAAGTATTCTTATAATAATTTGCATAATGGTTGAAATTATTGGGATAGCAGAGATACTCATCCGTTTTCGCAAAAATAAAGGAGGAGTTAATCGTAGGAACGGGCAAACCTGCCTCTTTTGGATCTTTGAAAGCCAACACTTCTTTGGGTTCGTAATTTAAATTGCGTCCGTGTTTATATCGCAGATTCGTCGTTGTTTGCTTATCGCCTATCACTTTGCAGGCAGTTTTAACTCTGACTGTTCCGTGATCAGTAGCAACAATTAATTTTATTTTCTTATCTGCTATCTTTTTCAATGCCTGATGCAAAGCACTGTGCTCGAACCAGCTTTTCGTAACACTCCGATAACTCACTTCATCTCCGGCCAGTTCTTTCAATACTTCCATTTCTGTTCTTGCATGACTAAGCATATCAACAAAATTGTAGACAATGATATTTAGATCATTGCTTAATAAATTATGAATATTGCTTACCAAATTTTGCCCGTCTATATGATTTAGAACTTTTGTATAACTCGTTTTACAATCATCTTTTTTCAATCTTTTTAACTGAGCACGGAAAAACTCTTCTTCAAATAAATTTTTACCCCCTTCATCTTCGTCGTTCTTCCATTGTTCGGGAAATTGTTTCTCAATATCAATGGGCAATAATCCACTGAAGATTGCATTACGACTGTATTGTGTGGCCGTGGGCAGTATGGAATAAAATGTTTCTTCTTCTAAGATTCTGAAACTTTCAGCAAAGATTGGTTGAATGGTCTTCCATTGATCATAGCGAAGATTATCGATCAAGATAAAAAATACAGGGATATTTTTTTCAACATGCGGCAATACTTTAAACTGGAATAAATTATGACTCATGATGGGGGCTTCTGCAGCTTTCGGATTCATCCATTTGGCATAATTCTTAGAAATAAATTTAAAAAATTCCGCATTGGCCTCCTCTTTCTGTGATGCAAATATTTCTCGCATTTCAGGACTATCACTCTTTTCCATTTCCAGCTCCCAGTAGACCAGTTTTTTGTAAATATCCATCCACTGATTAAAATCGGGATTATCATTTAATGCCATGAACAGATCGCGAAACTGCTGTTGATACGAAGCTGTTGTCTTCTCTGCCACCAATCTTTTATTATCAATTATTTTCTTAAGGCTTAACAAAACCTGATTGGGATTAACGGGCTTTAATAAATAATCGCTGATCTGACTGCCGATGGCTTCATCCATCAAACGCTCCGTTTCATTTTTAGTAATTAATACAACTGGAATATGCTGTTTGATCTCTTTGATCTTCGCCAATGTTTCAAGGCCTGATATGCCGGGCATGCTTTCATCCATTAAGATCACATCAGCAAAATTGTTTTTGATAAACTCGATCGCATCAAAGCCATTGTTGAAAGTGATTACTTCATATCCCTTACTCTCCAAAAATAATTTCTGCGATTGCAGGCTTTCGATCTCATCATCAACCCATATAATTTTTGCGATGGCCATTTTAATTATTTTATTTTTAGTTTACCCGTAAATATCTGTAATCGTGTCATTTTCTTGAACAATACCTCGTATTCAACATCAAATTAATACAAACCGATTAAGTGTAGAAATCAAATCAATAATGAAGAAATTTATTTCAGTCCAAATAGTTAAATCTAATTTCAAATTTATTCCATCCGCACACAAATAGTACATTTGAGTTACTGCTTTAACAAAGCAGCAACAAGTATGATACCCAAACGTAAAATCATCAATGATCCTGTGTATGGTTTCATTACCATCAATCACCCATTGATATTTGATATCCTTGCGCATCCATATTATCAGCGTTTGCGCCGTATCCACCAAATGGCATTGGCTTATCTGGTCTATCCGGGAGCTGTTCACACAAGGTTACACCATTCGCTCGGTGCCTATCATTTAATGGGCAATGCCATCAATGAATTAAGATCCAAGGGAACCGAAATAACCGAGGAAGAAGAAATAGCCGCAAAAGCAGGGATCTTACTGCATGATGCAGGCCATGGCCCATTTTCGCATGCTTTGGAAAATGAACTGGTACCAGATGTACATCATGAAGACATCAGCCTTCAGATCATGCAAGCCATGAATGAAGACCTAGATGGGAGATTAACAATGGCAATAGAGATTTTCACAAACCGATATCCGAAAAAGTTTCTCCATCAACTCATCAGCGGACAATTAGATGTTGACCGTATGGATTATTTAACAAGAGATAGTTTTTTTACCGGCGTAAGTGAAGGAGTGATCGGTTACGACAGAATATTGAAAATGTTAGTTGTGCATAACAACGAACTGATGGTGGAAGAAAAAGGAATTTATAGCATTGAAAAATTTTTAGTGGCAAGGCGGCAAATGTACTGGCAGGTGTATCTGCACAAGACTGTTTTAGCAGCAGAGAAAATGCTCGTAAATATTTTAAGAAGAGTAAGGGAAATAAGTAAAGACTGTATTGAAGGCTTAACAACGGGTGGGGCTACTGATTTCTTTTTATATCAGTTTGATGGAAAAATGAACAGGCAAACTTTAGACAGGTTTTGCGAACTGGACGATATTGATTTTTCATTTGCCGTAAAACGCTGGAGCAGACATCCGGATTTTGTATTGAGCGAATTATGCAAACGTTTATTGAATAGGCAACTACTGAAGATACATTTACAGGCCGAGCCCTTTGATGAAAAGGAAATAAATGAAAAATTAGTCAATGCCGCAGAGCATTTACACATCAGTACAACAATGGCTGCCTATTTTGTGTTTACAGGAGAAGCGAATAATACAATGTATAAGACAGAAGATGAAAGAATCAATATTTTGTTCAAAGACGGAACTGTTAAAGACATTTCTGCCATTGATAATCCCTTAATACATCAAACTATTTCTGCTCCCGTTAAAAAATTTTATATTTGTTCGCTTAATTAGTTCGCAGGTATCGGTTCATAGAAGTGAATCATGAACTTAAACTTAGCTTATGCAATTTACCGCCGCTCAAATAGCTTTAATAGTCAACGGAAAAACAGAAGGTGATGCATCTGTTGCTGTATCAACTTTCGGTAAAATTGAAGATGCCCAAAGTGGCGAATTGGCCTTTTTATCCAACCCCAAATATGAAGAATACTTATATTCTACCAAAGCGTCCATTGTTTTAGTAAATGAAGATCTTGAATTAAAAGAAACTGTCGCAGCTACATTAATCCGTGTGCCGGATGCTTATTCAGCATTTGCAACCCTACTTACAAAATATCAGGAAATTGCCACTCAGCAACTAAGCGGTATTCAACAACCCAGCTATATCGCCGCTTCTGCAAAACTGGGCGAAAATGTTTTTGTTGCCGCATTTGCTTATATAGGCGAAAATGTGAGAATCGGGAACAACGTAAAACTATTTGCCGGTGTTTTTGTGGGGGATAATGTAGCCATTGGTGATAATTCCATTCTGCAACCAGGAGCAAAAATTTATAGGGATTGTATCGTTGGGAATAATGTAAATATTCATGCAGGCACTGTAGTGGGAAGTGATGGCTTTGGTTTCGCCCCCTTAGCCGACGGTTCTTTCAAAAAGATACCCCAGATAGGCAATGTGATCATTGAGGATTTTGTAGAGATCGGTGCCAATTCAACAATCGATCGGGCAACCATGGGTTCAACAATAATAAGATCAGGTGCCAAATTGGATAACCTTATTCAAATCGCTCATAATGTTGAAGTAGGTAATAATACCGTGATCGCAGCTCAGGCGGGTGTTAGTGGCAGCACAAAAGTGGGACATAATGTAATGATCGGCGGCCAGGCAGGAATTGTGGGACATATCAGCATTGCAGATGGCAGCAAGATCAATGCGCAAAGTGGGGTTACAAAATCTATAAAATCAGCAAATACTGTTGTTACCGGTTCTCCAGCCTATGAATATACCGCTGCACTCCGTAGTCAGGCAACAGGGCGTAAATTACCTGAACTAGAGAAAAAAATAATCGAATTAGAAAAAAGGGTACATCAATTATTGTCCGAAAGAGTACCCAATGGCAGTTGATGTATCGAATAAACATTCTTTCATCTATTTTTGCCGAATTATTTACAAAAGCAGAACTGAGTCTGAAAGGGATTTCCTTAGGACGATACGACAAATGATAGGACGTTTGAAGCAATTCACACCATAAATTAGTAAGAATGGACAGCAATTTTAATCCCGACAAACAACATACGCTTGGAACTACCATCAATATCAGTGGTACTGGTTTACATACAGGTGTTCTGGTTGATATGAGTTTAAGGCCTTCTAATCCTGGTTTTGGTATTCAATTTCAAAGAATTGACCTTCCGAATCAACCATTGATCAAAGCAGATTGTGATCTGGTAACAGATACATCCCGCGGAACTACGTTACAAGTGGGTGATGCCAAAGTAAGTACTATTGAACATTTACTGGCTGCATTAGTAGGCATGGGCGTGGATAACGTTTTAATCGAATTAAACGGGCCTGAAGTACCGATCATTGATGGAAGTTCTGAACCTTTTGTTGAGTTGATCGAGGAAGCCGGTGTGATAGAACAAGAAGCCTCAAAAGCATGGTATAGCCTAGATGAAAATATTTATCACTATGATGAAACCAAACGGGTAGAAATGGTTGCATTGCCGGCTGTAGATTATCAAATAACCACATTGATCGATTTTAATAGTCCAGTGTTAGGAACACAACATGCAGGATTAAAGACCATTAAAGATTTTAAAACTGAGATAGCGCCATGCCGTACTTTTTGTTTTTTGCATGAATTGGAAATGCTTTTAGATCATGATCTTGTTAAAGGCGGCGATATTAATAATGCGATTGTGGTAGTTGACAAGCCTGTTACGGATGAAGAAATGGCTCGTTTGGCGAAAGCATTCAAAAGGGATAAGATCGAAGTGAAGACAGAGGGCTATTTAAATAATCTGGAATTACGCTTTCCGAATGAACCAGCCAGACATAAATTGCTGGATGTTATTGGGGACCTTGCCTTGATCGGTTATCCCATCAAAGCAAGAATTATTGCCAATCGCCCGGGACACAGCACAAATATTGAGTTTGCAAAAAAGATCAAACAGTATATCAAGAAGAATAAACACATGAAAGATGTGCCTGTTTATGATCCAACCATCGCCCCAGTTTTCAATCTCGAAAAGATTGAAAAAACATTACCCCATCGTTTCCCATTTTTATTAGTAGATAAGATCACTGAATTAACCGACAACTATATCATCGGTATTAAAAATGTAACTTTTAATGAATGGTTCTTTCAGGGACATTTCCCAAATAATCCGGTGATGCCTGGTGTATTACAAATAGAAGCCCTTGCCCAAACCGGCGGAATCCTTTGTATCAATGCCATGCATGAAGGTCAGTATGATACTTACTTTTTGAAGATCGATAATTGTAAATTCAAGCAAAAAGTAGTACCCGGAGACACCATGATTTTAAAGATGGAGTTAATTGCGCCCATCAGAAGAGGTATTTGCGAAATGAAAGGAACTGTTTATGTGGGTGGAAAGGTTGCAACCGAAGCAATCCTAGTAGCACAGGTTGTAAGAAGAACTTAAAGCCTAAAATATCCTTAATAAGCATATTTTTGCAACGCCGGTTAAAAGTCTGGCACCTTTTTTATTGCTACTGATGCCACTATGCCAACAACAGTAGCGCCAAAACCAAAAAACAGGATGACTCATCCCTACACGTACATTGATCCAAATGCATGGATAGCTCCAAATGTAAAGATCGATCCCTTCACTGTAATTCATGGTGATGTGCAGATCGGTGAAGGAACCTGGATAGGAAGTAATGTTACCATCATGGATGGGACGAGGATCGGCAAGAACTGCCGTGTATTCCCCGGTGCCGTATTGGGTGCCATTCCGCAGGACCTTAAATTCAATGGAGAAAAGACGACAGTTGTCATTGGCGATAATACTACTATTCGTGAATTTGTTACTATTAACCGAGGCACAGAAGATCGTGGCAAAACCAAGGTTGGTAATAATTGTTTGATCATGGCTTATAGCCATATTGCCCATGATTGCCTTATAGGCAATAATTGTGTTTTAAGTAATAATGCAACATTAGCCGGTCATGTAACAGTTGATGATTGGGCTTGGATAGCAGGCGTTAGTGCCGTGCATCAATTTGTTCATATAGGACAGCACGCTTATATTGCCGGAGGAAGTCTGGTAAGCAAGGATGTTCCACCGTATATCAAAGCAGTACGTAATCCATTGAGCTATGGAGGTGTAAACAGTGTTGGCTTAAAACGTCGTGGTTTTGAACTGGAAAGTATTAACTGCATCCATGATATTTACCGTATCATTTTTAATAAGGGTCTTAACACAACACAGGCATTGGAATTTATTGATGAAGAATTACCAGCCAGTGATGAAAGAGACGAAATTGTAACTTTTATTCGCGAAAGTGTTCGCGGCATCATCAAACGTTCCACTAAAGGAAGCGGAGAAGAAGAATAATATTCTGCTGTTCCAAAAATTATTTTTTCTATGACGATCCAACTCAATGATGCCGGCAAAAGATTTAACCGGGATTGGATATTTCGTCACGTTACCTATGTTTTTAAGGAAGGAATTTCTTATGCTATAACCGGACCCAACGGAAGCGGCAAAAGCACATTGTTGCAAGCTATTGCAGGAAGTATGAATATGAGCGAAGGAACTTGTGAATGGTCTGCTGAGGATGGTAAATTAGACGATGCAGAAACCTATAAATACATATCCATCGTTGCGCCATACCTGGAAGTGATCGAAGAAATGAGTGCAAAAGAATTTTTATCATTTCATGCTTCATTCAAGCCTTTACTTGCTGCTGTTTCAATAGATGAGATCATAAAGATTATCGGACTAGAGAAGGCAGCAGACAAACAAATACGTTATTATTCTTCTGGCATGAAGCAAAGGGTGAAATTAGCACAAGCTGTTTTTTCTGATGCACCGATCCTTTTATTAGACGAACCCTGCACTAATTTAGATAAAACGGGTTACGACTTATATCACCGGCTCATTAATAATTATTGCAGCAATAAATTAATTATTGTCAGCAGTAATGATGAAAATGAAATGGATTTTTGTGAAGAAAAGGTCTCGATAATGGATTACAAATAAGCTGACTTCCCCAGCAAAAGCATTCATCCTATTTACCACAAAAGTGAAACTGTTCTCTGAAATAGACTGTTGCCCCTAACTACTGCAAGGTTATTACTTACCAAAACACAGTTTCTCCATATCATACTCTAGCCTTCCCTATGCCATACTTATCCTTGCCCCATCTTAAATTAATATCAACAGTACATTTGAATCACAGTTGGGCACAATATTGTGGATTGTTGTGGGAGTAATGTGGGAGTGATGTGGGTTTAATAGCCTTCAATAAGCAATAAATCAGATTTCAGCAATTGCTAAAATTCAGCTGACCCTACGCATTTCTGTTCTATCGCCTACTCGCAATCAACAAGTTCAGATCAGTAAATTTCAGATCGAATTTCTGGCTGATATAAAAGTCGGTCAAAGCCCCTTTAAACAAATAGATTCCCTCGCGTAAATTAAAGTTATGCCAAACCATTTCTTCCATACCGCCTTCGTCGCTGATGGTCAGCAATAATGGCATCAATACATTGCTGATAGCCTGACTGGCGGTACGTGCAAAACCGCTTGGAATATTGGGTACGCAATAATGGATCACATCATGCTTTACAAAAGTTGGTTTCTCGTGGGTGGTCAGTTCACTTGTTTCGAAGCAACCGCCCCTATCAATAGCTACATCAATAATGATGCTTCCCGGACGCATGGCCGCCACCATTTCTTCTGTTACAACCACCGGGGCACGGCCAAATTCATTGCTCAAAGCACCAACTGCCACTTCGCATGTCTTTAATTGTTTTGCTAAGATACGTGGTTCTAAAACACTTGTCCAGCAACGTTGTCCAAGATTATTTTGTAATTGTTTTAAACGATATACATCATTATCAAATACTTTAACGCTGGCTCCCAAAGCCAATGCATTACGTGTAGCAAATTCACCCACAATACCTGCTCCGATGATCACGACTTTTGTTGGAGGAATACCGCTAATTCCACCCAGCAAAACACCTTTGCCATGATTAAAACTACTGAGATATTGTCCTGCGATCAACATCAAAGCCCCTCCCGCTATCTCGCTCATACTGCGAACGATAGGATAAGTACCGCTATCGTCTTTTAGATTTTCAAAACTCAATGCTGTGATCCTTTTCTCCATCATCGTTGCAACGATCTCGGTTTTTAAAGCAGAATGATGAATAGGAGAAATGATGGTTTGATTGAGTTGCAGCAGGTTCATATCTTCTTCTACCACAGGAGCACTTTTAATTAAAATGGGGGCTTTATACACTTCTGCTTTTTCGTATAAGATCCTGGCCCCTGCTTCACTATAATCTTTATCAGTATAATTGCTTCCCTCGCCGGCCTTATGTTCCACCGCGACGCTATGGCCATTGCTGACCAATACACCAACAGCTTCAGGAGTGAGGGCAATTCGGTTTTCCTGAAATGCAAACTCTTTGGGGATTCCGATATGGAGTTCTGCACCTTTTGCTTTTATATCGAGGGTTTCTTCTAAAGTTTCATAATTGAAAGAAGTGGATATAACTGGTTTTGATAAAGCCATTGTATAAAAGGTTTGAAATTGCTGATTTAAGATTTGTGCTGAGTGAAGTTACTTTATTTAAATAATACTTCTAGAGTAAGGTCTACGATTTTGCAGCTGTGTGCAATCTTCGTGTAGTAGCATTTAAGATCTCTATATATACATTAAAAACATCCGCCGGCAAAAGTGCTGCTGCATTTTCGGGCCATTCTACCAAACAAAGATCTTTACTCAGCAAAGCATCTTCAATTCCTGCATGAATGGCTTCCTCCTCCCCTTTTAATCGGTACCAATCCATATGAAAAATAGTTCCGGCAATAGCACTTCTATATTCATTGATGATAGCAAATGTTGGACTGCTGATGCTGTCTTTCACTTCCAGCAATTCGCATAAAGCATGAATAAATGTTGTTTTACCCGCACCCATGGGTGCATGAAAAGCCCAAACCCTATTTTGCTTTCCTTCCTTCCATAAAAGTTTTGCGACCTGATGAATATGTTCCATTTCGAAAATTGCATCCATGCGGCAAAGATATTTTCTCTGCTCGTAAGATGAGCATTTTATTACTTGGTAACTTTGTGACCAAAGTCATTGCTAATTATCAGCAGATGATACATTTTTGAGCATATAGGAAGTTGCATAAAGATTAGTCGTACAAGTGTGCGACGCAACGATGCAAAATCGTGATACGATTGCCGGCCTCATAAAAATAAAATGAACTATGGAGAAAGTGAATTTAAAAGTTGAAGGGATGAGTTGCACCAATTGTGCACTGACCATTGATAAGTATTTAAAAAGCGAAGGCTTGCAAAATGTGAAAGTGAATTTTATTGGGGGCGATGTGAGTTTTGAAATGAATGGCAATATCACACAGCAGAAAATCGAAAAAGGAATTAATTCTTTGGGATATCATGTACATCATGAGCACGAAGACCATGATCACCATGGCCATGATCATAGCGGCGGGTCATTACCTTTCAAAAGTCATTTACAGCGTTTTTGGTTCTGTATCATTTTTACTGCGCCTTTGATGCTGCACATGTTGCCGGGTGTACATATCCATGTATTGATGAATCCATATGTACAATTGGCATTAACCATTCCCGTTTACATTGTTGGTATGGATTTTTTTGGCAGATCTGCCATCAAAAGTTTATTATCCGGAATTCCGAACATGAATGTGCTAATCGCTCTGGGATCCAGTGCTGCATTTGGCTACAGCCTATACGGATTAATAGTGAATAATGCCAATGACTATTTATTTTTCGAAACTGCTTGTACCACTATTACGCTGGTCTATTTAGGAAACTGGATGGAGGATGCTTCAATCGAAAAAACACAAGCAGCATTAAAAAGTTTAGCCAAGAGCCAGAAAGTAATGGCCAATATGATCGCTTTTGATGATCAACATCATGAACAAATTTTTCAAGTGGAAAGCACAGCATTGCATGTAGGTGATCTTGTTTTGATCCGTAATGGCGAACATGTACCGATGGACTCAAAAATATTATGGGGTGAAGCCAATGTAAATGAAGCCATCATTACCGGAGAAAGCGTTCCTGTTGAAAAGAAAATAAAAGACCAACTTATCGGCGGCAGTATTTTAGAAAGTGGCACGGTTAAAGCACAAGTGACTGCCGTGGGTGAAGACACTGTTCTTTCCAATATTTTAAAATTGGTAAAAGAAGCACAAACAGAAAAACCACCGGTACAACAAATGGCAGATAAGATCAGCGCCATATTTGTTCCAACAGTGGTAAGCATTGCATTACTCACTTTAGCAGTTAATTATTTTTTTGTTGATAAAAGTTTTGGCGACAGTTTATTAAGAAGCATTGCCGTATTGGTGATTTCTTGTCCATGCGCCATGGGCCTCGCCACTCCGGCCGCTGTAGCTGTGGGTTTGGGACGTGCAGCAAAGAATGGGATTTTATTTAAAAATGCAAGAAGCCTTGAGATCTTCAAAGACATTAAACAGGTTGTATTTGATAAAACAGGCACACTCACCACCGGAAAATTTGCAATTGAAAATTTTACATCAGAAATAATTGAAGAAGATTTTAAACGCATTGCATATTCGCTCGAAAAATACTCCAATCATCCCGTTGCGAAAGCCATCGTTACTGAATGGAAAATAAAAGATGAGATACGATGGGCGTCTATTGAAGAAGTAAAAGGATTAGGCATCAAATCAAAAGATAAAGAAGGCAATGAATATTTTGCCGGATCCTATACGATAGCAACTTCTTTTACAAAAGATGATGCACACAATATTTATATTCTTCGCAATAATGAATTGATCGGTTGGATCGATGTAGCAGATGAAATTAGACCGGAAGCTAAACAAGTGATCAGTCTCTTGAAATCAAAAAATATCAAGACCATTTTATTGAGTGGCGACAGAAAAGACAAATCGCAAAAAGTTGGCGACTATCTTGGCATTGATGAAGTGGTTGCAGAACAAACACCCGAACAAAAATTAGAAAAGATCGCCGCATACACTGCTATCGCACCAACTGCCATGGTGGGTGATGGAATCAACGATGCACCGGCTTTGGCAAAAGCTACTGTGGGCATTTCCTTGAGCGATGCCTCTCAGGTGGCCATGCAAAGTGCGCAAGTTGTTTTAATGAATCATGGATTGAAACACATGCCAATGGCTTTGGGATTGGGTAAACATACTTACCTCACCATCAAGGGAAATCTATTCTGGGCCTTCGCTTATAATATTGTGGCAATACCAGTTGCTGCCATGGGCTTTTTAAGTCCTACTTTCGGCGCATTGATCATGGGATTGAGTGATGTGGTGCTGGCGATCAATTCACTTTCGCTGAATTTTAAGAAAGTGGTGTGATAGCATAGTTTTACCCTTTTCTATATTGTGATTATATTTTCATAAATATTTATATTTACAGGAATATAAATAAAGGGTTATGGCTAAGAAAGAATTGCAACTGCTGGTAGCCGAACAGAAAATATTGAATAGAATTTATGTTGTACGTGGGCAGAAAATAATGCTTGATGAAGACCTTGCTGAAATGTATAAGGTTGAAACAAGAAGACTGAATGAGCAAGTAAAAAGAAACAAAAGCAGATTCCCGAAAGATTTTATGTTTAAGCTCACAGACAAAGAATATCAAGATTTGATGTCGCAAAATGCGACATCAAGTTGGGGTGGAAGAAGAAAATTACCTACTGCATTCACAGAACAGGGTGTTGCAATGCTGTCTAGCATATTAAACAGTGATGTTGCCATTGAAGTAAATATCAGAATTATCAGAGTATTTACAAAACTGAGAGAATATACACTGACACATAAAGAAATATTATTACAGCTTTCAAAATTGGAAAAAGAAGTAAAAGGAAACAGCAAAGACATTGAAAACATTTTTTTGGTTTTAAAAGAATTGCTCGAAAAAGGGAATAAACCGGATTCTGTTAGAAATAAAATCGGATTCAAGCACTATGACTAATATTGAACTATGAATAGTTCTCCTCAACAAGTACTCAAAGAATTCTGGGGTCACCATTCTTTTAGGGGAGAACAGGAAAGGATCATTGATTCTGTTCTTGAAGGAAAAGACACACTAGCCCTATTACCAACAGGTGGGGGCAAATCCATTTGCTTCCAAGTTCCTGCTTTAATGAAGGATGGATTGTGTTTAGTGATATCACCATTGATCGCATTGATGAAAGATCAGGTAGAGAACCTTCAGAAGCTAGGGATACCTGCCATTTCACTCCACAGCGGGTTAACTTATTACGAGGTAAAAAAAGTGATGGAGAATGCCGTTCATGGTGATTATAAGTTTTTGTACTTATCCCCTGAACGGTTGGAGACAAATCTGTTCCGGGAATATTTACACTCTTTACATATCAGTTTAATTGCTGTGGATGAAGCACATTGTGTATCGCAATGGGGTTATGATTTTCGTCCGCCTTATTTGCGCATCGCGAACCTGAGGGAAGAATTACCCAAAGTTCCGGTGATCGCATTAACAGCTTCTGCAACACCGGTCGTTCAAAAAGATATTGTTGAAAAATTAAGATTCAAAGAAACCAATGTTTTTATTGAATCATTCGAAAGAAAGAATCTTTCTTATTCAGTTTTTAAAGTTGACAGTAAGATCAATAAGATAACAGAGATCCTCAATAATGTGGCAGGAAGCAGCATTATTTATTGTAGGAACAGAAGACAAACAAAGAATGTTGCAGACCTTTTACAACTGCAAAATATATCTGCAGATCATTATCATGCAGGCTTGGCACAGGAAGAAAGAAACAATAAACAAAATGCCTGGATCAATAACCAAACAAGAGTAATCGTTTGTACGAATGCTTTCGGCATGGGCATTGATAAATCAGATGTTAGAACGGTGATACATTATGACAGCCCTGATTGTCTGGAAAATTATTATCAGGAATCAGGTAGAGCAGGTAGAGATGATAAAAAAGCATATGCTGTTTTATTGTATCAGACAGAAGACATAAAAGACCTGAAAAGATTACCCGATCTACGCTTTCCGTCCATACTAGAAATAAAAAAAGTATATCAATCCATCGCAGACTATTTACAAATCCCTGTGGGAATGGGAGAAGGAAATTATTACGATTTTGACCTTGGCGAATTCAGTAAGCATTTCAAACTAGATAGTTTTCTGGTGATGAATGTGTTGAAAGTATTGGAACAGGAGGGTCATTTAAGCTTTTCCGAAAATATCTTTTTGCCATCGCTGGTAGAATTTACAGCAGATAAAAACACGCTGAATGATGCTGAAAAAAATTATCCGCAAACAGCGGATGTGATGAAATGTTTGTTGCGAACTTATGAAGGCATTTATGATAACCGAGTTTCCATCAATGAAAAGCAAATTGCCAAATTGTGCAAACTGCCTTATGAAAAAATTTATATCGACCTGCAGGAATTACATAATGCCGGCATTATCGATTATTTACCTCAGAAAGAAACACCGCAAATTCATTTTATTTTAAACCGTGCACCTGCAAAAACCCTGCACATAAATCAAGATGCTTATTTGCAACGCAAAAAACAATATGCAGAACGTGTTGAGATAATGCTTGATTATTTGAGCACAGAAACCACTTGTCGCAGTAAATACATTGCCGATTATTTTACAGAGATCAAGAATGAGAATTGCGGCATTTGTGATAACTGTTTAAAACAAAAGAAACTTGATCTTACTAGAACTGATTTTAAAACAATCCAACAATTAATTTACGCAGCCATTCCTTCTCCAGGAATCAATGTAAAAGAATTATTGATCGAATTAAAAGAGATCAAAAAAGAAGATTTCTGGAAAGTGTTTCAAATGTTGCAGGATGAAAAGCAGATTTTAGCAGATGAAAGAGGTTTTATCAAAAAAGTTGATAATTGATATAGCCTTGAATTGTGCGATTCCTTCAGTGAATGAATCGAAGGCAACAGCTGATGCACCTGCATTTCAGCCGATTTCATTCATCGCATTTCACTACAAACAGGCCTTTTTAACAAAAGATTGCACCCTATGGGCTATTATTTGGCATAATTTTATAGCTGAACCTCATTAAACAAATTGAATCATGGAAGGAAAAAAATATAAAATACTGCTTTGTGAAGACGATACCAACCTAGGTATGGTTTTGAAGAATTATTTAGAGCTGAATGACTATGATGTTATTCTGGAACGCGACGGAAGATTAGGTCTGGCTGCTTTTCAACGCGAAAAATTTGATATCTGCTTATTGGATGTGATGATGCCGAATGTAGATGGTTTTGCATTGGCCGAAGAAATTCGCGATGTGGATCCTGATATGCCTTTATTCTTCTTGAGTGCAAAAACAATGAAAGAAGATATCATTCAGGGCTATAAATTAGGTGCTGATGATTATATCACCAAACCCTTCGACAGTGAAGTATTATTGCTGAAAATAAAAGCGATCTTAAAACGTAATGAAGAAGATAACAGGATCAGCGACAATATAGAATTTGATCTAGGCTTCTATCATTTCAATCCGAAATTGCGTGAATTGATCCATGAAGGAAAAACACAAACATTATCACCCAAGGAAAATGAATTATTGAAAATGCTGGCAGAACATAAGAATGATCTGTTACCGAGAGAACGTGCATTAAAGAAAATTTGGGGCAGCGATACTTATTTCAACGGAAGAAGCATGGACGTTTACATTGCAAAACTTCGTAAATATTTAAAGGAAGATGTGAATATTGAGATCGTGAATATTCATGGCAACGGATTTAGATTAGTTGCTCCGTAGTTGTCTGAACAAGGATTAAAAAGATTAAAAGGATTTTGATGACATATAAGAGCCTCATGAGTTTCATGAGGCTTTTTATTTATCAGCTAAATAAATTGGGCTGTCCACCTTTTGGAACAGACTTGCCGAGATGATTATATGCTTTTGCTGTTACTTCTCTTCCCCTTGGGGTGCGTTGCATAAAACCTTCCTGAATTAAAAAA
>CAIMKO010000545.1 GCA_903841915.1 uncultured Chitinophagaceae bacterium
ATCAAAATATTTATTGCCCACAACAGTTATAGCAGCGATCTTATATTTTTTAGGGACTTTTTGGTTGAGAATATTAACAAGATCTGCCTCAATAGATGTGATAGTTGTGTCAGAAGTTTTATCCTGCGAGTACAGCAACGAACTAACCAAGCTTGAAACAAGAGCCAGCACTAAAAATTTGTACACTTTCTGCATCCGGTTGAGGTTTATAAATATTGTTGCTGAAAGTAATGCATGATTTGCGGCTTTCAACAGTTGTTTTAGCAATTTAAGTTGGGCAAATTAAAGCGGAATATTTAAAAGTCTTTGTTAAATCAACCCAATTGGGTTGAATAACCGCTTTCAGGAGGTTAAATGTGCCTCATTTTGTATCTGTTTTCCTGTTTTTCCAAAGCGCCTTTCGCGAAACTGGAAGTCGATAATAGCCTCATACAAATTTTCTTTTCTGAAATCGGGCCAACGGGTATTGGTAAAATATAGTTCTGCATATGCTAATTGATACAATAAGAAATTACTGATTCGGTATTCTCCACTAGTTCTGATCATCAATTCCGGGTCAGGGAAGTTACTGGTTGTGAGATAATGCTCTACAGTGTTCTGGTCGATTGTTTCAGGGTCTATTTTCCCTGATTTTACATCTATTCCGATCTTTTTTACGGCATTTACCAATTCCCATCTGCTACTGTAACTCAATGCCATAATCAGATTCAGCCCGGTATTGTGACTTGTTAATGCTATTGCTTCGGCTAAGGCCTTTTGCGCAGATTCTGGTAACATTTCCATGTTGCCGATCATATGCATTCTGATGTTATTTTTATTCAGAATAGGGACTTCTTTTCTGATCGTATCGACCAATAATGCCATCAATCCGTCTACCTCAGTTCTAGGTCGATCCCAATTTTCTGTACTGAAAGCATACAAAGTCAGGTATTCAACCCCTAATTCAGCACAGCCTTCCACAATATTTCGCACGCTTTCTACCCCGTGAAAATGTCCGTACAGACGTTCCTGACCTTTTTCTTCAGCCCATCTTCCATTTCCATCCATAATGATGGCAATATGTTTTGGTAAGCGTGTTTTATCAATTTGTTCGATCAATGGCCGCATGTAAAGTTTTACCTTTTATGCTACAAAAATAGTAAAAGGATAGCGTTTATCGGAAGAAACCTAAATACTAGAAACTGGGGCAACGATAGGATTGAATATTAAAGGAGATACCAAACTGAAGTGTAACATATGAATCTTTTTGACCATTTCCGCGTTGTTTTCCTTTCACACCAATGGCATTGCCGGTTTCATAACTTCTGTCCTGCAATAAAAAACCAACAGTAGGGTTACCATTGGCATCAGGCGGAAATGCATCCGGAGCATAAGTACCACTGACATCATCCAAATATTTAGTTGTTGTAAAGCGATAGGATAGTTCGGCGAAAATATTGAATTGTTGATTCAATGCTTTTTTAAATCCAAAACCAACCGGTATACAAACGGCAACATTTTTATATGGGGCAACGCCAGGATATAGGGGACTTCCCTGACCTTCAGTTCCAATTCCTCTTAAATAATACTTCTCGCCGTTCAGATAAGCATAAGGATCGAAGGAAAAAGCGCCTATTCCTAAACTTACATAAGGGGTAAAGCTATATTCCGGAAATCCAGGATAGAACTTAAAGAAATTAAAATCACCGCTTACACTTATTTCCCAAACATTTGTATTAAAACTCAGATTACGGCGTTTCTGTACCGGATTAGTACTATAAATATCTGAATAGGCAAGGAAAGCATAATTGCCGGCAATTTTAAAACCTACATAATTATTGTATTGTTTTCTGTAAAAACCTCCTGCAGCAAATTTTGGATGGCTAAGATTGGTGGTCGTATTCAAATCACCAAAATACATTGCGGCTCCCATTGAGACCCCTATTTCTCCATCATGGACAAAGCTCTCGGTTCGCTGTGCATACAGAGAGCAAAATACAAAAAGAAAAGATATGGTATAAATCAGC
>CAIMKO010000546.1 GCA_903841915.1 uncultured Chitinophagaceae bacterium
GAATTTTATCAATACCTCGCCGATCAGGCAAATATGCCTTACGGCAATTATGCTGCAGAAAATAAAACTGATCTATTAAAGGAACATATTTTAAAGAACATGAATTTTTTCCTGCAAAAGCAATATGCTTTAGAGCAGAAAAAAGTATACATAACCGAAGAGAAACCTACTGTTAAAATGATCGTGATCGCATGCAACACTGCCACAGCGTATGCATTGGGTGATATAAAAACTATGGTGAAAGAACGGGGTTATTCCATTCCGGTGATCGGTGTAATTGATGCCGGAAGCAAAGCTGCATTACAATATCAGAAAGATCATACAAAAGGAACGATCGGTGTTTTTGCAACTGCAGGTACTGTTGCATCCAACGGTTATCCTAAAACACTGAATGCGATGGCCGATAGGTTCGGCTTTTCAAAATTATCCGTGATCAGTCAGGGCGGGGTTGGTTTAGCTGAAAGTATCGATCGCGATTATAGTTTTTATGTTGATACTTTAACCAAAGCAAGAAAGGATTACAAAGGGCCTTCTTTAAAAAACCCCTTAACGATCGATACAACATTGATGAACATTTATCATTTCAATAAATCGTACAATCAATTATTGTGTGAGTATGATGATCAAGGGAAATGTCTCGATGTTCAGTTGAATGATCCTTCCAATTATGTGCGTTATCATCTGGTTAGTTTATTGGAAAAAATGATCGCTGAGAAATACAACGAACCAATGAACACATTGATCCTTGGTTGCACGCATTATCCTTATTTGAAAGATACCATTGCAAGTGTATTGCATGAATTATATAATTTTCAATCCAATGGGAATTACCGGTACAGAAAATATCTGGCAGAGAAAGTGGAATTGATCGATCCTGCATTGGAGACTGCCAAGGATGCTTATATCGCTATGCGAGAAAATAATTTAATGAATACCGATCCAAAAAAGGAAAATAAATTCTTCATCACTATTCCAAACAGCGCATTACAGGAAGTGAAATTACAACCCGATGGTTGGTTCACTTATCAATATAAGTACGGAAGAAAGGCAGGTGCTAATACAGAATATGTAAAATTCGTTCCTTTCGACCTACAAAACATTTCAACAGCAACCTATCAGCGTTTTCATGCAGTCTTGCCTCATGTATATGGGGAATTGAAAAAATTTAACTCGCTGCTACCTTAAATAGTAGAACACGTACCTGTCAGCCGGCAGACAGGTAACACTGATATTTTTTTGCCACGAATGCACGAATTTTATTTCATTCGTGCATTCGTGGCAACTAATCTTGACTTGATTTTTTTTGTGATTGTCTTCCGATCAATATCACACCAACGATCACTAATAGTGTTCCGATCAGTTGCAGTTCAATGATCTTTTCTCCTAAAATAAAATGAGCCTGAACGATGGTTGAAACGGGCCCGATGCTGGTAATGATGGCCACATTATTGCTGCCGATACTTTTCATGCCGTAACTCATCATAAAAGAAGGCAGCACTGTTGCGATGATGGCGAGTGCTGCAGAATAATAGATCAATGTCGGCGTGAAGACTATGCTGCCAATGGTTTTGGTGGATAAGAAATGAATAAAGATTCCAGCAGTTGCAAACAGCATGGCATACACCGTATAACGTGTGGCACCCACTTTATTCACCAGTCTCCCTGTACCCACTAAATAAAA
>CAIMKO010000547.1 GCA_903841915.1 uncultured Chitinophagaceae bacterium
AATGTTCTGTGATCTGTTTTGTTTCTATGATAAAACCATCATGTCCGTATGCAGAATCAATTTCTATCAAATCAGCATTGGGCATGTGTTCTGCCATAAAACGCTGCTCATCGAGTGGGCAAAGAATATCGCTGTGAATGCCGATGATCAATGTTGGCTGCGCAATTGATTCCAATGCTTTGATCAGATCGCCGCCGCGTTTTCTTCCGAGATGATGACTGTCCATTGCCTTGGTCAACAACCAATAACTGTAAGCATTAAAACGTTTTACCAATTTATCGCCTTGATAAGAGATATAAGATGAAACCCTGAAATCGTCGATCTTTTCTGGATCAGGATCTGTTTGTTTTTCCTGATAGATCCCATAGTTGCGGTAAGTGAGCATGCCGATGGCACGAGCAGCTTTCAATCCTTTGGCCCCTGCATCAGGTCGGTGTTCCTTCCAAGTGCTATCTGCTTCGATCGCCAATCTTTGAGCTGTATGCACTGCAACACCCCATGCACTTTCGGACGGCGAAGTGGCTATCAGGAAAATATTTTTAATAATCGCTTTTTCCATCATGGCCCATTCCAATACCTGATAACCGCCCATGCTGCCGCCGATCAATAAATGAATTTGTTGAATGTCGAGATGCTGACGCAATAAAATGTTTGCTTTCACCATATCTCGAATGGTGATGGCCGGGAAATCGGAATAATAGGGTTGATCGGTCTTTGGATTGATGCTTAACGGCCCTGTAGTTCCGTAACAAGACCCCAAAATATTGGCCCCGATAATAAAATGTTCTTGTGGGTTAATGATGCAGCCCTCACCGACCAAACCTTTCCACCAATCGGCAGGATCTGCATTTGCAGTTAGTGCATGACAAACCCAAACAACATTGGAAGCATCTGCATTCAATTGTCCATGCGTTTGATAAGTAATACTGATGCCATTCAGTATTTTACCATTCTCCAAAACAAAGTCTTCTTGATATTCGAACAATTTCATCAGGTGATTTTGTATTTCGAAAGCAAAATAAGTACTTGCATCAATTACATTTGCATAAATCTTTGAGAAATGATAAAAATTGAAGTAAATCGTGTGGATGAAGCCTATGCATTTGAAGGAAAAGACAACAACGGGCATCTGGTTCGCATGGATGGCGCTGTGGAGATTGGCGGGAATAATTCAGGCATTCGTCCCATGCAATTATTATTGATGAGCTTAGGTGGTTGCAGCGGCATTGATATTGTTTCCATCTTAAAGAAGCAAAGACAGGAACTAACAAATTTTAATATATCCATTGAGGGCGAACGCGAGCAAGGAAAAGAACCCGCTTTATGGAAACAAGTGAATGTTACTTTTAAATTCACCGGAAATGTGGATGCAGAAAAAGCAAAAAAAGCATGTGCTTTATCCATCGACAAATATTGTTCAGTAGCAGCAACATTAAGAGCAGCAGGATGTGTAGTGGATTGGAAGGTGGAAGTGAGTCAATAGTTCATAGTCGATAGTCCATAGTCAAAACAATTCGTGTAATTAGATAAAATTCGTGTAATGAATAAAATAACAAAGGCCATCCGCATACAAACTGAAAGAACAAATGAAATGGAACATAGTACCCCTATGTTCTTAACCAGTAGTTTTTGTTTTGATAATGCAGAAGAAATGCGTGCAGCTTTTGCTGATGAAAGTGAGGATAATATTTACAGTCGTTTCAGTAACCCGTCTGTCCAAGAATTCACTGATAAGATGTGTGCACTCGAAGGCGCTGAAAGCGGCTATGCCACTGCATCAGGGATGAGTGCAATATCGGGATCATTTTTGGCTTTGCTGAAACAGGGAGATCATTTATTGAGTTGTAATTCCATTTTCGGAAGTACACACACGGTGATTTCAAAATATCTGCCAAAGTTTGGTATTGAATATTCTTATGTGAGTGCAACAGCCACAGCAGCAGAATGGGAAGCAGCCATTAAACCCAATACTAAAATGATCTATCTGGAAAGCCCAACCAACCCGGGTTTAGATATTCTCGATATTGAGATGATCGCAAAAATTTCTAAAAAACATAAGATCATTTTAAACGTTGATAATTGTTTTGCAACACCCATCAACCAAACACCGCTCGCATTGGGCGCTGATATTGTGGTGCATTCCGCCACTAAATGGATCGATGGACAAGGAAGAGTTTTGGGCGGTGTTGTTGTTGGCAAAAAAGAATTGATCAAAGAAATTTATTTATTCTGCAGAAGTACAG
>CAIMKO010000548.1 GCA_903841915.1 uncultured Chitinophagaceae bacterium
GGGCAAAGGTGTAGGAAGATCATTGTTGCACGCACTGATCAATGAAAGTGAAAAGAATAATTTCTGGACATTACAGGCGGGAATCTTTCCTGAGAATGAAGCAAGTATAAAAATTCATGAAGCCTGTGGATTCAGGATCATTGGCAAAAGAGAAAGGATCGGTGAGATGAACCATATATGGCGCGATACATTATTATTAGAAAGAAGAAGTAAGGTGGTTGGTATTTAAAAAAGTAAATCAATAAAAAATATGTCTGCAAACAATTGCGCACCGGTTCATGAAAGAAAGAAATTAAGTTTTTTAGATCGTTACTTAACCTTATGGATCTTTTTGGCAATGATCGTGGGTGTTGGGATCGGTTATTTTATTCCATCATCTTCCGGTTTTATCAATTCATTTTCTTCAGGTACGACCAATATACCATTAGCGATCGGATTGATACTTATGATGTATCCACCCTTTACAAAAGTGAAATATGATAAACTGAAGGAAGTATTTAAGAATACTAAAGTACTGGGTGCTTCCCTATTTCTTAATTGGGTGATCGGGCCGGTTTTGATGTTCATTTTAGCCATTACTTTTTTACACGATTATCCTGCATATATGGTTGGGTTGATTTTAATTGGATTGGCACGTTGTATTGCAATGGTCATTGTTTGGAACGAACTGGCAGAAGGAAGTCGGGAGTATGCAGCAGGCCTGGTTGCCTTAAACAGCATCTTTCAAGTATTACTATATAGTGTCTATGCTTACTTCTTTATCACAGTGCTTCCTCCATTGTTTGGATTTTCGGGTTCGATAGTTGAAATAACCATTGGGCAGATCGCAAAAAGCGTTGCCATTTATCTTGGTATTCCATTTGCAGCAGGATTTTTAACCAGGTATTTCTTATTAAAACTGAAAGGCGAGCTTTGGTATGAAACAAAATTCATTCCCGCTGTATCTCCTATTACATTAATTGCATTGTTGTTCACCATCATGATCATGTTTAGTTTAAAAGGAGAATTGATCGTTCAAATTCCTTTTGATGTATTGAGGATCGCATTGCCACTAGTGATCTATTTTATTATCATGTTCCTCGTAAGTTTCTTTATCGGTAAAAAATTAGGGGCAGATTATTCCACCAACGCATCCATCGCATTTACAGCTGCAGGAAATAATTTCGAGCTGGCCATCGCAGTTGCCATTGGTGTGTTTGGTATCAACAGCGGACAAGCTTTTGCAGGTGTGATCGGTCCCTTGGTTGAAGTGCCTGCATTAATTGCATTGGTGAATGTAGCTTTTTGGCTTCGCAAAAAATATTATAAGAAATAAGGAACAAGGTTCAAGTTGTAAGAAACAAGTAAACCAATAAACTGATAAATATTTCTTCCATGGAAAAGAAAAAACTGCTTTTTGTTTGTATCGAGAATTCAAATCGTTCTCAAATGAGTCAGGCCTTTGCCAAGATACTGGGCGGCGATGCTGTTGAAGCCTATAGTGCCGGAAGCAAACCCAGTGGCATTGTAAATCCAAAAGCCATTGCCGCGATGAAAGAATTGGGATATGATCTGTCGACTCACGACAGTAAATCACTGGATGAAGTAAAAGCCTTCGCTCCTTTTGATGCAGTAGTGACCATGGGATGCGGTGATGCTTGTCCCTGGATGCCTGCCAAGAAATTCATCGACTGGCAAATACCGGATCCAAAACATCTGGAACCAAAAGAATTCAATGATGTTCGGGATTTTATCGGGGAGAAGGTAAAAGGGTTACTCAAGGAGCTGAACCTGCCTGTTGGATAGACAGCATCGATGCATGATTGCAATTCCTCAGTTTGTCCACATATTGTTTTTATTAATTCTTTTATTTTCCAAAAAAAGCTAACTTTAAGATTATCTATCAGACTGATGAACTAAAAACTTCGAGTATGAGAGGTGTAAACAGAGTTATGCTGATCGGCAATTTGGGTAAAGACCCGGATGTACAGTATCTGGAAGGCAATATCGGTGTTGCAAAATTTCCGTTGGCAACAACTGAAACCTATAAGGACCGCAGCGGGAAATTGATCTCCCAAACGGAATGGCATACCGTTGTGCTATGGCGCGGTTTGGCTGAATTGGCCCAAAAATATTTGCACAAAGGAAGCTTAATTTATATAGAAGGTCGTTTGCGTACCCGCAGCTGGGAAGATAAGGAGGGGGTTAAAAAATTTGCCACAGAAGTGGTAGGCGATAACCTGATCATGCTGGATAAACGCGGTGATGGGCATAGCGGACATGGCGGAACCGACGCTGTTGAGGGTTTTGGAGATGATATTCCACCCATCGGCGATCCCGGAGAAAGTTTACCTTTCTGATAAGTTGTATAAAAAGGATATTTTTGCAAAGCATTTAAAAGACCGATTGTTGATCGGTCTTTTATAATAGCGTTATTGTTCATTTAAATTATTTGTTTTGGATTATCACCCGGGATTAGCGAATCACCTTTTATTGCTGACAATTAACACGCAGGCTACCACTGTTTTGATCGTTTTACTGCTGTGTTTACTGATCATTTCTTTTATTGTCAGCGGCTCTGAAGTTGCCTTCTTTTCATTGACGTATAAAGACATTAATCTTCTTAAGACCAAACAGCATATTTCTTACAAACGAATCGTTGATCTGCTGGAAGATCCTAAAACACTATTGGCCTCTTTGCTGATAGCCAACAGTTTTATTAATATCGCCATCATCATCGTCTCCAATATCCTGATGGATGATCTGTTTGTTTTCAACAGCAGTTTTGAATGGCTTGAATTTGTTATCAAAGTAATAACGGTTACGTTCATGCTGATCCTGTTTGCAGAAGTGATGCCTAAAGTAATGGCCACACAAAACAATGTGCGCTTTGCGAAAGAAATGGGACCGATCGTGGAATTGATCCATTACATTTTTAAAAGTGTAAGCAAGTGGATGGTGAAATACAGCGATATTATTGAAAAGCGTTTATCTAATAAAGCAAGCGGCACGATCACCAACGAAGAATTATATCATGCCATTGACATCACCGATACCGGTACCAATGAAAATGAAAGAAATATCTTAAAGGGGATTTTAAAATTCGGCAATATCACGGTAAAACAGATCATGCGTGCTCGGTTGGAAGTGCATGGCATTGATCATGAAATCAATTTTGATGAGGTGATGAAACATGTGGGTGATCTGCATTACAGCCGTATCCCTGTGTACAAAGATGACCTGGATGAAGTGATCGGAATGATCCATACCAAAGACCTGATCCCACATTTAAGTGAAAAAGCAGATTTTAACTGGCACAAATTAATGCGCCCTCCTTATTTTGTTCATGAACAAAAATTAATAGAAGATCTGTTACGGGAATTTCAAAGCAAGCGCATACATTTTGCCGTTGTGGTAGATGAATTTGGTGGCACCAGCGGCATTGTTACACTGGAGGATATAATGGAAGAGATCATCGGTGATATTAATGACGAATTCGATGAAGAAGATGCACCCTATAAAAAATTAGACGATTATAATTATGTGTTTGAAGGCAGAACCATGATCAACGATGTTTGTAAAGTGATGGAATTGCCTGTTGATACATTTGATGCATTGAAAGGCGAAAGTGATTCTCTGGCAGGATTGGTATTGGAACTGGCGGGTGAGATACCACCGGTGAACCGTACCGTTCCTTGCGGTGAATTTGAGTTTACCGTTCTGGAAGTGGTGAAGAACCGCATCAATAAAATTAAGATCACCATTAAGCCGCAGTTAAGTGAGGAATAATCGTGAAGAAAGTCGGGAGTCGGGAGTCAGGAGTCGGGAGTTGAGAAAATTCCTTCTGCCTTTTGCCTTCTGCCTTTTACCCTTTGCCTTCTCTTGTAACAGCACCTACAGCCCCAAGCCAAAGGGCTATTTTAAAATAGATTTCCCGGTAAAGAAATATCAGTTATTCGATCAGCCCGGCTATCCTTACAGCTTCGAATATCCCGAATATGCCAGTGTGGTGAAGGATTCTAGCTTTTTTGGAGAGGCAACAGAAAATCCCTGGTGGATCAATATCAACTTCCCTCAATTTAACGGAAGGATCTATGTGAGTTATAAGGAGATCGGTGCAAATAAATTCGATAAGCTTGTAAATGATGCGTTCAAACTCACCAATAAACACAATGCAAAAGCATATTCGATTGATGAATCGAGAATAGCAACCGTAAATAATATTCACGGCATGTTCTTTAATGTAGGTGGCGACGTAGCTACTGCCAATCAGTTCTTCCTGACAGACTCTACGAAACATTTTCTTCGCGGTGCTTTGTATTTTGATGCGGCACCAAATGCTGATTCATTAGCGATCGTTAATGCGTTTCTATTAGAAGACATGAAACATCTGATCAATACTTTTCACTGGAAATAATTCAGTAGCCCTTACTAAAAAGCCATCCCGAAGATCAGGATGGCCTAAAGCAAACACTGCTGCATGCTGTTTACAGCAATATAATTACCAGACGTTCAATAAATTAATTTGTTACGCTAACTACTGTTAATATTTTTATTTCTTGTGATCCCATAAAGTATCCAAAACATTGTCAGGTTGAGCTTGTCGAAACCATTCATCACTCTTTAAATTCACACTTCAGCAAGCTCAGTGTTGTAAGTGTTTAGTAATTCGGTAACACTTTTTGTTTACCGCTTTATCCACTAAACGACTCTCTTCAATTTTTAAATGATTTACGCTCGTCGTTTGTGAATAAAGCTGATTGTCACGTTTTATGCTTTTCAGCCATCTCA
>CAIMKO010000549.1 GCA_903841915.1 uncultured Chitinophagaceae bacterium
AGAAGGCCATTTCATGAGATGTTCCGCAGCGGCATTTTTCCACACCGCAAAGTCAAGACCGGATCTTTTCTCAGACTGTGCATCAAGATCGCGGGTATTTGAATAAAGATCTTCAATTTTACGTCCCGATAATTTTCCATAAGCATGTACCGAGGCAAATTTCTCCACATCAAAATAGACTGATCCATTTATCTCATAGGCAAAACCGGAATCGACAAGTTGCTGAACAGCGGCAATCTGTTCGATAATATGCCCGGAGGCTGAAGGTTCTATGCTGGGGGGCAGTACATTCAATTGCCCCATATTGCGCCTGTAGCTGTTTGTATAGAGCTGGACAATTTCCATGGGTTCAAGCTCTTCAACTTTAGCCTTTTTGGCAATTTTGTCTTCACCCTCATCGGCATCATTTACAAGGTGGCCAACATCGGTGATATTACGGATATACCGGACTTTGTAGCCCAGATGCTTCAAATAACGGAATAGCAGGTCGAAGGTAATGGCAGGTCGGGAGTGTCCAAGATGAGCTTCTCCATAGACAGTAGGGCCGCAAACATACATGCCTACATGACCGGGATTCAATGGTATAAAAACCTCTTTCTTTCGGTTTAGGGTATTATAAATAATAAAATCGCTCATCTTAATCGTGTTTTCATTCTGGAGGACAAAATTAAAAAAAATACCGCTCAATTGGTGTGGGATGTGTAATCCCTGTAATGAGTCAATTGGCTGCTGGCAGCTGGCTACTTGTCGACATATCCATAACTAGGATATCTTTTGGAAATTCAGGCGATACTTTAGAACGAATCTAAAGTATAAGGGGCTATTCAGTAATTTGAAATTTTGTTTCGAAAAGGGAAATCTGCCAGGTAGCCAGCTGCAAATAGCCAGAAGCTTTTTTCTTATCTTTGACAAAAAGAAAATAGCGTTATGATGAATTTTATTAAAGGGGGGCTTCTTCTTGCCTCTGCTCTGTTCTTCTCATGCGGCAATGCCCAGGATAATGCGAATAACCGCCCCGTGGTTTTGATTAAAACCGATTTCGGGGAGATGAAGGTGGCGCTCTATAATGAGACACCCAGGCATCGGGATAATTTTCTTAAACTGGCTAAAGAGGGTTATTTTGATGGGCAGTTGTTTCACCGTGTAATCCGTAATTTTATGATTCAGGGGGGCGATCCCGATACTAAAACGGCTCAGCCCGGTCAGAAATTAGGGAATGGTGGTCCGGGTTATGAGATTGAGAATGAAATTAATCCAAACCTTCTGCATAAGAAGGGTGCACTGGCAGCCGCCCGTCAGGGTGATGCGACAAATCCTCAGAAAAAATCTTCAGGCTCACAATTCTACATTGTACAGGGACTTGTACTTCCGGCAAGTAATCTTCAGTCAATTGAAGAGGAGGGAAATGTTAAACTGGCGCAAAAAATTATGAACCAGATGGCTATGGCTAAAAGTGATTCATTGAAATTTTACCAGCAGACAAATAATAAAAATGGTTTTGATAAGTTGGTCGCCAAACTCCAGGTTGCGGCAACGGATAGTGCGAAACAGACTCCTTATAAACTTACAGAAACTCAGAAACAGCTTTATTCAACAGTCGGAGGGACCCCGCATCTGGATGGTAACTATACCGTTTTTGGTGAGGTTATTGAAGGGTTGGCAGTTCTGGATTCTATTGCAGCACAACCGACCGGACCTCAGGATCGTCCTGTTAAGGATATAAGGATGGAGGTAAAGGTTATTAAAGAAAAGTAAATTTTCCGTAAAATATTATCTCAAAATGATGTAGTTAAAGAAAATTGGTATTGTTCGGGAAAATGGTAATCCCTATTATAAGATTCTGAGCGAAACAAAGTGTAGCGAAGAATCTTTAATTATTTTCCAGACAACTGTAATTGATTCTCTATATTTCAAGAGTGCATCTTCGCTTCAGAAATAATTCCGCAATCTGAAGATCTTCCGGAAAGGTAATTTTGATATTCTCGCGGTTTCCCTCCACCAGATGCACCTTTACTCCGGCATGTTCTGCCACAGAGGCATCGTCTGTAAATTGAGGGATCCATGGCTGTTTGTAGCTTTCCAGAATGAGGGATGCTTTAAAAACCTGAGGAGTCTGCACCATAAAATAGGCAGATCTGTCCACCGGAACTGAATTCTCCATGGAACCCTGTCGAACCGATTCGTTTGCCGGTAAAACCGGAATCGCCGCACCTCTTGCTGCAGCAGTTTCAAAACAGCGTAAAAGCGTTTCGCGGCTGACCAACGGGCGGACCCCATCGTGAATGGCGATCAGATCACACTCCATGATCCTCGAAAGACCATTTTTTACCGATTCGAAACGGGCATGCCCACCTTCAACAATTTGCACAGGAATTTCAAAATGATGTTTCAGGCAGAGGGCTTCCCAACATTGTATTTCGTTCGCAGGGAGTACAACAACCAATTGCATTGTCGGATCAAAACAGGAGAAATTTAGAATCGTGTGCATCAATACTGTCAATTCTCCAAGTGGTAAAAACTGTTTTGGAAGATCAGATTCCATGCGGGAACCATTTCCTCCGGCTACGATTATACAACCTCGCTTCATAATACTTCAGAATTTAATACAAAAATAGGGAAGCAAATGAAAGTAAATTGACCATTTTGAGTTATTTTTGATAAATGAAGGAGATACTCGATTTTTTAAAAGACCTCGAAGCGAACAATTCGCGTGAATGGTTTGACCAAAACAGGGAAAGATATGATGTTACACGAAAGAAATTCCTTGCTGTAACTGAAATTCTTATCCATGAAATTCGCCAGTTTGACAACCAGATTCCGGCTCTGAACGCCAAAGATTGTGTTTTCAGAATTTTCCGCGATGTCCGGTTTTCAAACGATAAGCGCCCTTTTAAATCCAATTATGGTTGTTTCATGGCCAGAGGTGGAAAGAAGTCCGGTTTTGCCGGATACTATCTGCATATCCAACCCGGGGAGTGCTTCCTCTCTGGAGGGATCTATATGCCACCTCCCGAACACCTTCAGGCGATACGACAGGAGATCTACTACCATCCCCAGGATTATTTAGGGGTAATTGAAAATGGAGAGTTTAAGAAGA
>CAIMKO010000550.1 GCA_903841915.1 uncultured Chitinophagaceae bacterium
GCATAATTGGGATGTACGAGATCTTCTGCATAAAATCGATAATCGCGCAGGTCATCGATCACTAATTCATAAGCCGGGAAATAATATAGTTTTTCCAACCGTTCATTCAATTCATGCACTGCCTGTATCAATACAGCCTTACTTCTGTTATTATCGATCACCCCTTCGCGAAGATGCCTAACCGGACTAATTGTAAAGATCACTTTGATATTGGGATTGAATGCACCCAGTTTGTCGAGCATTGTTCCTAATACTACCATCACCTGATCCACACGCATCAGTTTACGTGAAAACCAGTCTGCCGGTGCTTTGTGGTTATTGGCAGCAACCGTACCAACCGTTGCATTGGCAGCTTTCTCAGTTAAAGTATATACCCATGCAGAACCTAAAGTGATCAATAAATAATCTGCCTTTTTCAAATAATCATGTGCCTTTTCTGTTGATGCATTTATTTTTTGTACAGCATCATCCGCAGTAATTCCGGAATAACGGCTGTGATGTTGCCAGCTATGCCATGTTTCATTGTGTTGGAAAAGATCAGCAGCAGTATATCTTTTTTGCTCGATGATATTGATAACTGCTTCTGAAACACTTACGGGATTAAATAAAATACCATTGGGGTTTTGCAATACATTGAACTGATGCTTCTGCAACTTCTCTCCTATATTCTCCGTAAAACAAGACCCAATCAACAATAATTGATGCTGATGATTGATGGGTTGCTGCAATTTTTTTATATCGAACTCGTAGTGAAACTTCATGGCGCAAAGATAATGGGAACACAAATGACACGGATGAAACCGATCAACACAGAAGAATATTAAAACCTGCACATATAAAAAAATAACAGACCTATTAATCTATATCAAAAGCATAATCATGTTAAAACAAATTAGTGAGAATCTGTCTTATCTGTGTCATCTGTGTTCCATTCATTTAAATATGTCAGAAGCGATCAATAAACTTTCCTGCAGGGCATTTGTATCGATCCCTTTTAATACATTTCTTTCTGCCAGATAGGAGATCATTAATTCAGAATCCATATTCCCTACCAGATCATCCTGCGCAAAAGGGCAACCGCCAATGCCTTTCAATGCTCCGTCAAACCTCTTACAACCCGCATCCAGAGCAGCTTGCAGTTTTTCCTCCCAGTTAAGTGTGGTGGAATGTAAATGAACACCAAAAGTTGTTGAAGGATACTTTGGAATTAAAGTATTCAGTGCAAAACTGATCTGCGGAGCTGTTGCCACACCAACCGTATCAGCCAAAGAAATAATATTGATATTTCGATTCACCATTTCATCAGCCCAATGCATTAATATTTCTTCATTGTATGCATCACCATAAGGATTACCGAAACCCATGCTCAGATAGATCACCAATTGCTTATTATTCTTGATACATAATTCCTGGATCTCTTCTACCCTGATCAAACTTTCTTCTATCGTGCTGTTGGTATTTCTTTGTTGAAATGTTGGAGAGATGGAAAAAGGAAAACCCAGATAAGTGATGGCATCAAATTCAATAGCTTCTGATGCTCCTCTGGTATTGGCAACAATGGCTAACAACTTTGCGCCTTCCGCCTTATACTTTAAACCTTTGATCACTTCTGCAGTATCTGCCATTTGCGGGATCGCTTTGGGCGATACAAAACTTCCGAAATCTATCGTGTCAAACCCTACTTTCAATAAAGCATTAATGTATTTAATTTTTTGTTCGGTTGGAATAAAATGCTTCCATCCCTGCATAGCATCCCTTGGACATTCAATAAGCGATATGTTTGTTTGATTGACCATTGACTATTGACCATTGACCATTGACATTCGTTGCTTCATTGCCTCATACAAAATAATCCCTGTAGCAACAGATACATTGAACGAATCGAACTTAGCAGCCATCGGTATGGAGAAAAAATAATCTGCAGCTTTTGCCAGATGCGCCTGTACTCCCTTTCCTTCATCACCCATGATCACACAACAGGGTTCTTTAAAATCCAGATCAAATAATTTTTTATCCGCTCTCATTTCACTGGTGAATACCTGAATACCATTCAAGTGTAAAGTATCCACGGCTTTAATTAAACTATTCACACGACAAATATTGATATGTTCCAATGCTCCTGCACTGCTCTTCATGGCTTCTTCATTCAATGCGCCCACCCCTTTATCCGGAATAATGATGGCCTGTGCACCGCAGCACAAAGCACTTCTGGCAATACCGCCAATATTCCTTACATCTGTGATTCCATCGAGCATCAGGAATAAAGGTGTCTCACCTTTCGAAACCACGAAATCGATCACTTGTTGCAGGTCCATATATTGAACCAATGCTGCAATAGCGATCACACCCTGATGATTGGCTTTGCTGAGATAATTTAATTTCTCTATCGGTACCAGTTGCAACGGAATATTATGCTCTCTTGATAAAGAACGGATAGCACTTACCACATCGCCATTGGCATTTTTCTGCAACAAGATCTTATCTACCGCACGGCCGGATTGAATGGCTTCTATCAAAGGCTGACGACCAATTATTAATGAACTCTGTTTTGTTGCCATTATTTAAAATTTCAATTTTCCCTGCAGCAATAAGGTCTGCACTTTTCTTAAAGCCAATATGGATAAAGCATCCGTTATTTCCCCTTCATCGATCATATCGAAAGCGGTCTGTAAAGGAACTTTTTTTATTTTCAATTGTTCAGTTTCTTCAGGTTCTGCTTCATGTTGCGTTAATTCTGAAGCCAGATAAAAAACACTATTCTCATCACTCACCGAATTGGATAAATAAGAAGTGCCCAATACCTGCCATCTGTTTGCTTTTAATCCGGTTTCTTCCAGCAATTCACGTTTCGCTCCCAATAATGGGTTCTCATTTTTGGGGCAACCACCTTCCGGAATCTCCCAACTGTATTCATTGATCGTAAAACGAAATTGTCCAACCAAATAAGTATTCAACTCACTGTCAACTGGCACGATACCAATCGCTGTGTTTTTAAAATGGACTTTGCCGTAAATACCTTCTCCGCCGGAAGGATTGATCACGTTATAATGCGTCAATGTGATCCAGCTATTCTCATACTTGCTGGTTTCATCAATGATCTTCCAGGGATTCTCCTGTTCTGCTTCTTGTTCCATAAGCCAAAAGTAAGGATTGATTTTTTGTTGTAGGCAGTTGAATTCTAATGAAGCTTTAGCTGCCTCACTCTCTTGTACTTCAAAACTTAATGGAACGATCATTTCTTTTTTAGTATCACCGGCAAGGATATCAATAAATACAGAACGATCGATACGGCAATTAAGAACTTAATGGCAGCACAATAAAAAGTGAGTTGTAAAGAAACAGGCGTAAAACTTCCAACTGTTGTTTGCAGCATTAATATGTTTTCACAAACATCGAACAAGCCTGCCAGAAAAGCCAATCGGCTGAATACATATCCTATCTGTTTGACAAAATCATTCTTCCAGTTTGAAGCAGTTGCTTTTGATGCCAGTGATAAGAAAGATGTATAGGCAATGATAAATATGAAATCGATCCACACATTGATCCGCACTGTTTCAATATTCCAGACTGCAAATAATTCCTGCACCCTTTGTGCTGTATCTGCAAATTCAAGATCAACGATCGCTCTTTTGCTGATGGGTGTTTTTAATGCTGCACCCTGAAAACGTAAAACAAAAAACATGATAATAGAACCAATGGCGGCAAACGAAAGATTTCTTTTCATGAATTGAAATTATAGATTATCGGCAGGTATGTTTTGCTTTTTCAATAATATTTATTATTTTTTATTTTTAAAAGATCTGCTAATCAAATTAAAATGAGGCAACATGAAAAAAAGCTTCTGTTTTTTAGCATGCATATTATTATATACAAGTTGCCTTAAGAATGATTTTCCTTCAGATCTAAGAATATCTTCTTTAAGCTCCTTATCAGGCAGTGCTTTTACAGTAATTACGATGCGTGGAAGTAATTTTAAAGCAGATCCATTATTAGACACTGTAAAAATAAATGGAGTTGTGGCTACTGTCCAATCTGCAACAACATCATCCATCACTTTTATTGTTCCCTTTTGTAATGGCAGTGGTAATATAACTATTAGTACTCCTGATGCAACTGTATCAGGACCTTACTTTAATTATATAAAGGGGCCGGATGTTTATGTTTCGGGTTGGGGTGCCGTCTCAACAACAAATTTTAAAAACATCTTAAAATATTGGAAAAACGGGATAGAAGTATGGGTTACAGACAGTACATACAGTGCAGCAACAAGCGGAGGAATTTCTGTGATCAATAATGATGTTTATATTCTTGGCAGACGTGATTCCGGAATTTATTCAGTTCAGAAATATTGGAAAAATGGAATCCCTTTAAATATTTCACCCGGAATTATTGTCAATGATGCTGGTTTGAATGCAGCGGTAGTTGCAAATAATCAATTTTGGAAATCTGGCAGTGGACTTCCATATACTTTGTCCGGCGCTGCCACAAGTGTTTCAATAATTGGTAGTGATATTTATGCAGCAGGAGGTATTGTTACCCCGCCACCACCCGGAGTGAGCGCAGCATATACTGCATACGCTGCTAAATTTTGGAAAAATGCTGTGCTTGTACCTATTCAAGATTTAGCTTCTACTCGTACAAATTCTTCATGGATCAGTTCAATGGCTGTAAGTGGCACTGATGTTTATTTAGTGGGCTATAATGCAACCGGAGCTGCCTATTGGAAAAATGGAATACCTACCAATTTATTCACAGGCAGTCAGAACTCTTATGAACTAACCGGAGTGTATGCTGTAGGCAGCGATTTTTATATTTGCGGCTACAGTACTTTCAACTCACCCTCCAATGAAATTGCAGTTTATTGGAAAAACGGAAACCCTATCAAATTATCTGATGGCAAAAAAGAAGAATATGCAATGGGAATAACGGTTGTAGGTAATGATGTTTATGTATGTGGTTATGAGTTATTTCAAACTACCAATCCTACAGGGATCTTTAGATATGCCAAAGTTTGGAAGAACGGAGTACCCATCATTTTAAGCAATAAGGGAAAATGGGACTATGCTGATGGCATTTTCGTTAAGCAATAAAAAACCTCTGACAGAGATCTGACAGAGGTTTCTACTATTATCGAAGTAATTTATTTCAGTCCAAAAGCCTTTTTCACTTTTCCTACATAATCTAATTTTTCCCAGGTAAATAATTCAACTTTTACAGTCTTTACTTTTCCATCAGGAGATTTGAATTCTTTGGTAACCACTTCGTTCTTACGACCCATATGTCCGTAAGCTGCAGTTTCGCTATAAATAGGATTACGCAATTTTAAACGTTGTTCAATAAAGTAAGGACGCATATCCCAAACGCTTTCAACGATCTTACTGATCGCGCCATCACTTAATCCAACTTTTGCAGTTCCGTAAGTATTTACATTGATAGAGGTAGGTTGAGCCACACCAATTGCATAAGACACCTGCACGAGAACTTCGTCTGCAACACCAGCTGCAACAAGGTTTTTAGCAATATGACGAGTTGCATAAGCAGCACTCCTATCAACTTTACTAGGATCTTTACCACTGAAAGCACCACCACCGTGTGCACCTTTTCCTCCGTAAGTATCAACAATGATCTTACGACCTGTTAAACCCGTATCACCATGCGGTCCGCCAATTACGAACTTACCGGTTGGGTTGATATGGTATTTAATTTTATCGTTGAACAGCTTCGCATATTTTTTATACTTAGCCTTCACACGAGGAATTAAAATAGTAATGATGTCCTGTTTAATCTTAGCCTGCATCTTAGCTTCTGTATCAAAATCATCATGCTGAGTAGATACAACGATCGCATCAATTCTTACAGGTTTGTTATTGTCATCATATTCCAAAGTAACCTGACTCTTAGCATCAGGACGAAGATATTTGATGGCTTTATTTTCTCTGCGCAAAACAGCAAGTTCAATTAATATTTTATGAGCCAGATCCAAAGCCAATGGCATATAATCATCAGTTTCGTTACTTGCATAACCAAACATCATACCCTGATCACCTGCACCCTGTTCTTCTTTTTTCTTTTTGTCAACTCCCTGATTAATATCTGAAGATTGTTCATGAATAGCAGAGAATATACCGCAACTGTTTGCTTCGAACATGTATTCACTCTTTGTATAACCGATCTTACGGATCACACCACGAGCAATTTCCTGCACATCCAAGTAAGCTTTAGACTTTACTTCACCGGCCAATACAACCTGTCCGGTTGTTACCAATGTTTCACAAGCTACTTTTGATTGAGGATCAAACGCCAGAAAATTGTCGATCAAAGCATCAGATATCTGATCGGCTACTTTATCCGGATGCCCTTCAGATACACTTTCAGAAGTAAATAAATAAGACATAAAATTTGAATTATGATTAATGGTTTGTAATAAAAAACATTTAATGGCTGCAAATATAAGTATGTGATCATACACACTTATGCATTAATATCAACATTTTATCAATGAATTAACCTATCTGTTCGATAGACAATCAACTATTTAGACAATTCATTGTACAACTCGATATATTCACTCATATCAGTATCCCAGCCTTTAAAAGGCACTACTTTTTTCCCTTTTACTTTTGCAAATTCTTCCGCCAATTTCTTTTCTACTTTTTCAGCACCAAAAGTAATAGCATCAGCATAAGTAGCTCCTCCTCTGAAAAGCCCTGTATTATTGTTGTCTTTATAGGATTCCAGGTCTTTCTCCTTCATATTGGCATTAATGAGTGCCTTCTTCAGAAAATCAGCACCTAGCTTTTCTTTAAATGTATTTTGCCCTATTGTATAGATCACTTTACTGTTACTGAAGACTGCCTCTTTTTTATAGGCTGTTTTGATAAAGGCAGGGATCAATCCGGTCATCCAGCCACTGCAATGAATAATATCCGGAGGCCATCCAAATTTCTTTACCGTTTCCAATGCCCCTTTACAGAAGAAAATAGTGCGAAGAGCGTTATCATCAAACCATTTTTCCTGTTCATCATGAAAAATATGCTTGCGTTTAAAGAAGTCTTCGTTCTCTAAAAAATAAACCTGCAACCTTGCATTAGGCAGAGAAGCAACTTTGATCTGTAAAGGATAATCATCATTATCAACCGACACATTGATACCCGACAATCTCACTACTTCATGCAACCTGTGACGACGTTCATTGATCACACCAAAACGAGGCATGATGCAACGTACTTCTAAACCACTGTCATTACTTTTGATGGCCAATTTGTTCACAATCTCTGCAAACTCGGTCAGCTCCAAGTA
>CAIMKO010000551.1 GCA_903841915.1 uncultured Chitinophagaceae bacterium
CAATTCATGAGTGCTTACGGGATCTATTGTTTGAAAAAATCTGAGCATTTATTACAAATGGCTGATCTGATCACTGCATTGTCATATGATGCCTTTGATTGCAGTACAGAAGCATTGAATGCATTGATACATACTATTCGACCACATAAAGGACAGGTAGAAACAGCAAGCACGATCAGTAAATATCTAACCGGCAGCGAGATCATATCTAGAGAAAAGCAACAGGTGCAGGATCCTTATTCATTTCGTTGTGTACCGCAGGTACATGGTGCTACAAAAGACAGTTTTCATTACGTGCAGCAGGTTTTCTTGCAGGAGATCAATTCTGTAACTGATAATCCCAATATTTTCCCTGATGAGGATAAGATCGTGAGTGGCGGTAATTTTCACGGTCAACCATTGGCATTAACCTTAGACTTTTTGGCCATTGCCATGAGCGAACTGGCCAATATCAGTGAAAGAAGGATCTATCAATTGATCAGCGGACAAAGAAATCTTCCTTTATTCTTAGTAAAAGAACCGGGTTTGAACAGTGGTTTTATGATCCCTCAATATACTGCTGCCGGAATCGTGAGTGAGAATAAACAATTGTGTACGCCTGCAAGTGTGGATAGTATCTCATCATCCAATAACCAGGAAGACCATGTAAGTATGGGGGCGAATGCGGCTACAAAATTATTCCGTGTTGTAAATAATGTTGAGAAAGTTCTGGCTATAGAACTGATGTCTGCCGCACAGGCGCTGGATTTCAGAAGACCTGCAAAATCTGCTCCTATTCTCGAAAAATTATATACTGATTTCAGAAGGCAGGTATCATTCAATGAAGTTGATAGGGTATTACATGATGACATGATACGCGCCATTACATTCATTCAAAATTATTCCATTGAATAATTTAACGAATTAAAACCGTTGTCCCCTTTTGTGAGATCCTGTTACCTGTTAGTGGTTCTGTGAATTCTAAAGTCCATACATAGGTACCACTTGGCTGTGCTAAACTTTTATACGTACCATCCCATTTTACTGTCCAGTCTTTCGATTCAAAGATCATTTGACCATATCTATTGTAAACACGAAACAAGAGATTGGTTGCTCTGTAAGCATTCAAAGGATATAGATAATCATTCAATCCGTCACCGTTGGGTGTAAAAGCCGAGGGAACAGCTATATAACAGTTAGGAGCTACTTTAATGGTCTTATACGTTGTATCCGAGCAACCGATAGAATCGGTAACCGTTAAGCGGACAGGATAATATTTTATGCTGCTGCCCGCCGGATAGGTTTGTACAGGTGGGATTTGCAGGTAACTTTTTTGCCCGTTGCTGAAATCCCATTCCCAAGAACGAATATTGCCAATACTGTTTTGAATGAATTGAATGGAATCGGAAGGACAAGCAAAATCAGGTGATGCAAATACTGCTTTCACCGGCGAATTGGTTAGGTTGAAAGTAAGGTTAACACTGTCTACACACACGCTGTTTTGAGCAATTAATTCTATGCTATGCTGCCCGTAAAAATTATAATAAACAGAAGTATCTGTTCGAATCCCGCTCCTGGATGCGCCATCAAAAAACCATGACCAACTGATGATATTCTGACCAGCAAGTTTTAATGCGACAGTATCAGTTTTACAGCCATAATTCAATTGAAAATTAAAAGCGGCTTTGATCAATTGTTGATCGGTAATCACAAATCCCTTATTGTCGTTCACTGCAACCGGATTATTGCAATTATCCAGTAAAGTATTCCCGTCAGTTCCCAATTGTTGAAAGATAGAATAGGAATTGGCAGATAAGGGATTACTTAATTGTACAACGATCGAATCAGTATCAAAACTTGTCAGGCAACTATATCCTGATGCCGCAGTAACTGAAACAGAAGCAGGAACAAGTTTAAAATCACTACCGTTAGATGCGATACTGCTGCATTTTATTTGTTTACTTAATTTGATATAGACTTTATCGCCACCGCAAATACCCGATGCAGTTAAATAAGCTGGAATATTAGGATCATCCAATTTTGCAGTACCTCCGCCAAAGCTGAGTTTATAGCCGCTTTGCGTATCAGTATAGTGACTGACCATCAATAAATAGACATGGTTGAGCAGCAAGGTAGGCATGCTGCTGAATGTATTTACATTGCCTGCCGGATCTGATGCGCATTGCACCGCACCGGTTCCTGCAGCAGAAGATCCTGTCTTGCCATAAGTTCCTGACCAGTTGCCCACCACAAATAAGCTTGCATCTGTATATACATCATTGGGATTATGTCCGGTAATATCAAATACTTGCCAGTCATAATCATCACTTAGGTTATTTGGCGTAATTAAAAATCCTAGTGTGCCTGATTGATAGCAGGTAAACTGATACCAAAAAGGGTTTTTATCTGTGTAGGTTGTTGTTCCTGCACATCCCGGAACAGGCATAACGCCATTTGTACAGGTTGGAACAGAATTTTGAGTAAATACCGATGTTCCACAAACCGGGAATGCGGTATTAGGTGTTTGACCTAAGGTTGTACAGCCTTGACTGTTTGTATGCTTATAGAGGAAGAAAAGAAATAATATCAGGAACGTTTTTCTCATGTAAGCTCTTTCGGTTATATAGATGCAAAAAAACTGTTTTATTGCTGCATGTTCGGGCAAATTTAACAGTTATGAAATAAAGAATGCTTTTATGGAATGTATAGTTAACAGAAATTGAAATATCATAAATAAAATACTCTATTTAAAATTTAACGCATCAATCCATCTTAGCTGCTCATATCTTACATTTGCTATCCAGAACAAAGAAATATGAGCGAAGAAAAAAGTCTGAATTTTATTGAAGAAATCATTGAAAAGGATCTATCTGAAGGGAAGTATGAAAAGATCGTTACCAGGTTCCCTCCGGAACCGAATGGTTATTTACATGTAGGTCATGCAAAAAGCATTTGTTTGAATTTTGGGCTGGCGAAAAAATATGGCGGCAAGACCAATCTTCGTTTTGATGATACCAATCCATCTACAGAAGAAACAGAATATGTTGAAAGCATTAAGGAAGATGTAAAATGGTTAGGCTTTGAATGGGCCAATGAATTATATGCATCCGATTATTTCGAAGCTTTATACCAGTTTGCAACAGCCTTAATAAAAAAGGGGTTGGCATATGTAGACGATAGTACCAGTGATGAAATTGCAGAACAAAAAGGAACCCCCTCAACTGCAGGTAAAAGAAATCAATATGCTGAAAGAACTGCTGAAGAAAATCTGCAGTTGTTTGAAGGAATGCGTGCCGGTAAGTATCCCGATGGCAGTAAAGTATTGCGTGCTAAAATAGATATGAGTTCATCCAATATGCTATTGCGTGATCCGATCATTTACCGCATTAAGCATGCACATCACCACCGTACAGGAGATGACTGGTGTATTTATCCGATGTATGATTTCGCACACGGGCAAAGTGATTCTATAGAAAATATTACACATAGCATTTGTACATTGGAATTCATTCCGCATAGACCTTTATATGATTGGCTGATAGAAAAATTAGAAATATTCCCATCCCATCA
>CAIMKO010000552.1 GCA_903841915.1 uncultured Chitinophagaceae bacterium
CAGAAGTTAGTGACTGAATTAGAAAAGATCTCGTATTTACGTGATGTACAATTAGGTCAGTCCATTCATTACCCTGCTTTGAATATCAATATCGATCGAGTAAGAGCAGCACAATTAGGAGTTGATGTAACAGATATATCTAGGTCATTGATCGCCAGCACTTCTTCATCTCGTTATACAGAAAAGAATACATGGATCGATGAGAAGGGAGGTTATGCCTATAGTGTACAAGTGGAAGTACCTGAAAATAAAATGAAGAGCAGGGATGATATTGGCGAGATACCCATCTTGAAGAACTCAGCCAGGCCTTTATTAGGAGACGTAGCCACGATCTCTCTGGATTCCACCTATGGAGAAATTGATAATCTGGGCGCATTACCTGCTTTAACTGTAACTGCTAATTTGTATAAAAAAGATCTGGGAGCGGCTTCTCTAGAAGTGAATAAAGCCATTGATGCGCTGGGTAAATTACCGCGTGGTTTAAATGTTCAGCTGATCGGTTTGAGCAATACATTAAATGAAACAATGGATAGTTTACAAAGCGGGCTGATGGTGGCGATTGTAGTGATATTTTTAATGCTGGCTGCCAATTTTCAATCCTTTAAAGTATCTGCCATTGTATTAACAACAGTACCGGCAGTTTTATTGGGTTCTTTAAGTCTGTTGATATTTTGCGGTTCAACATTGAACCTGCAATCTTATATGGGAATGATCATGTCGGTAGGCGTTTCTATCAGCAATGCTGTACTATTGATCACTAATGCAGAACAAATAAGAATGCATAACGGCGATGCTATACTTTCAGCGAAAGAAGCTGCGGCATTACGACTTCGTCCCATTGTGATGACCGCTGCAGCGATGGTAGTAGGAATGATACCTATGGCAATGGGTATTGGTGAAGCAGGCGATCAATCATCACCACTGGGAAGAGCAGTGATAGGGGGATTAATATTATCCACTTTTGCAGCACTCTTCATACTACCATTGGTATTTGCATGGGGACAGGGAAAAACTTCAACAGCAAGTGTTTCTTTGGATCCGGAAGATGAAAAGAGTTCTCATTATATTCCATCATTGCATCATGGATAAAACTATAAAAAGCAGCATGTTTATAAAAAGACAAAATCAGTTTATGAAAGATAATTCGGCTCAAAGATTTACCCTTTCAGGAATAGGAATTTTACTTGTTATTTCAGCAATGTTGAATGGTTGTAAGAATGACAAGAATCAAACGGATAAGAAAGTGAATACCGATTCTGTAAAACCTGCAGCCATTGCAGCATTTACATTGAACAGGAGTAATTTAACATCATCGGTTAAAATCCCCGGAGAATTGTTGGCTTATCAGCAGGTTGATCTCTACGCAAAAGTGAATAGCTATATTCAAAAATTGCATGTGGATGTGGGCAGTGAAGTAATTGCCGGACAATTATTGGCCGATCTGGAAGCGCCGGAGATCAATGCACAGGTATCGGCGGCTGAGTCTAAGTTGAAATCACAGGAAGCCATCTATCTGGCCAGTGATCAAAACTATCAAAGATTGTATGAGACCAGTAAAACGCCGGGCACTATTTCTAAGAATGATCTTGAACAGGCATTAGCCAAAAAAAGATCTGACCAGGCACAATTAGATGCTGCCAGATCAAATTATAGGGAAACTTTAAACACAAAAGAATATTTACAGATCAAAGCACCTTTCAGTGGTATCATCACAACAAGGAATGTGAGTGCCGGTGCTTATGTGGGCCCATCGGGTAAAGGATCTGATATGCCCATTTTTACTTTGCAGGAACATCAAAAATTAAGACTGGTAGTAAGCGTACCTGAAGCTTATACATCATTCATCAGTAAGAATACAGAAGTTGAATTTTCCGTTAGTTCATTGGCAGGACAAAAGTTCAAAGCAAAAATAGACAGGATCGCAGGAGCATTGGATAGTAAACTCCGTTCGCTGCATATTGAAATGGATGTGATCAATACTGATCGAAAACTATTACCCGGTATGGTGGTTGAAGTTTCTATTCCGCTTGGTTCCAATACAAATGCATTTGTGGTACCTGCTTCTGCAGTATTGAATTCTACCACAGGTGTATTTGTGATTGCCATACATCAGAACAAAACAGTTTGGGTTCCTGTTAAAACAGGAAGGACAGATGAAGGCAGGACAGAGGTCTTTGGTTTGCTTGAAACAGGAGATACGGTTATTGCGCATGCGGGTGAAGAGATCCGTAATGGCGCAGCAGCAAATAATTACAGTATCAAATAGTGACAGTAAAAAAGCGAATAGTATTGCTGTTTGAAATTCTTAAATTTAGTCATGAATAAAGTTGAATCCATAGAAGATTTTTATAAAAGGAAATTTGATTGGATGCCTGATAATATCAAAAATGAGATCGGACATTTCAATATATTCAAGCTTGAACCTTTTGTAGGTAGTAATGCGAATCCGGTTCCTTATAAACGGCGAGATTATTTTAAGATCATGCTGGTGATCGGTAACAGTAAAGTACACTATGCAGATAAAGTGGTGGAAGTAAAAAAACAGGCTTTGTCATTTTCCAATCCGCAGATACCGTATAAATGGGAGCATTTGGATACGATCCGAAGTGGTGCATTTTGTATTTTCAACCAGCACTTTTTTCATCAGTATGGTAACTTAAACCAGTATTCTGTTTTTCAACCTAACGGCAATCATTTATTTGAACTGGAGGATGAGCAGGTGACCAAATTGCAAAGCATCTATGATCGCATGTTTGAAGAGATCAATTCTGATTACAAACATAAATATGATGTATTGCGAACACTTGTTTTTGAACTGATCCATTTCGCACAGAAGATGGAACCTACTGCAGCAATTGACAAGAAAGCAATACATGCTTCTCAAAGAATATCCACACTGTTCTTAGAATTATTGGAGCGTCAGTTCCCTATAGACGATAATCACCGCAGTATTACACTACGTTCTGCATCTGATTATGCTAAACAGTTAAATGTTCATGTAAATCACCTGAACAGAGCTGTAAAAGAAACAACAGAAAAGACAACATCACAATTAATAGCAGAACGTTTTTTACAGGAGGCAAAGATCTTGTTGAAGCACAGCGCCTGGTCTGTTTCGGAAATTGCTTATGCATTGGGTTTTACAGAAGTAACTCATTTCAATAACTTCTTCAAAAAGCATGTTGAGATAAGTCCGTTGAAATTTAGGAATGTTTGAATTTCGTAGATCATTATTTGGTTTTCGTTGTTTTATGTGTTTTCATTGATTGAACTTTACGCAATCATTTAAAACATTAAAAAATGAAAAGACTTTGTTCCATCATCGCAATTTTATTTGCATTACAGGCATATGGGCAATCTTCTGCTGAAACGGAGATCCTCCAATTATCAAACCAAATATTTACATGGGAAGTGGAGAACAAAATTGATTCTCTTGCTGAACTGTTTGATGAAAAATTTGTGGTGATTAATGGCAGTGGAGAAAGTAAATTCAAAAATGAATATCTCAGAACTTTAAGAAGTGGCTCCTTTGTACATAACAGTATCGATGTAGCAGAAAACAAAGCTGCCGTTTCAAACAATACAGCCACAGTAGTGGGAAAAGGAAGATTTACAGTAACTATTTCAGGGACTCAAAAAATTTTACAACTTTCTTATGTGGAAGTATTTATAAGGGCAAGGCCGATAGATAGTTGGAAAATACTTGCCATGCATGCTACTGCTCAGCAGCATTAATTCTACTTTGATTTTACTTCAGTATTAAAAGAACTAAAATGAAAAAATTAAACGTAATTGTTGTGATCGGTACCGGATCAATTGGTCAGGCCATTGCCAGAAGAGTTGGTACAGGTAAACACATATTGCTGGCTGATCTTCGCCGGGAAAATAGTGAGGCTGCAGCAAAAACATTGAGTGAAGCAGGTTTCGAAGTGAGTACTGCCATTGTTGACGTTTCATCCAGAGAATCGGTTCATGCACTTGTTGAAACTGCTAGTGCTATTGGTGGAATCACAGGACTAATACATGCAGCTGGTGTTTCTCCGTCGCAGGCATCACCTTCCACAATACTTAAGGTTGATCTATACGGCACAGCTCTCGTGTTGGAAGAATTTGGAAATGTTATGGAAAGCGGAGGATCCGGTGTTGTGATCGCTTCGCAATCGGGGCATCGGCTTCCGGCATTAACAATGGAAGAAGACAAAGCTTTGGCAACAACTGCAACGGAAGAACTATTAGCACTTCCAATGCTTCAGCCTGATAAAGTCAAAGACTCACTTCATGCATATCAATTATCCAAAAGAGGCAATTCATTACGTGTGAGGGCTGAAGCGGTAAGATGGGGTAAACGGGGTGCAAGGATCAATACCATTAGTCCTGGGATCATTATCACACCGCTTGCAAAAGATGAATTAGCAGGACCAAGGGGTGATGGGTATCGCCGGATGATCGAAGCTTCAGCTGTTGGAAGAGCAGGTACTCCTGATGAAGTGGGGGCTGTGGGAGCATTATTAATGGGAGCAGACGGTGCATTTATTACAGGAAGTGATTTTTTGATGGATGGTGGCGTTACTGCTGCTTATTGGTATGGTGAACTGGCAGAAAAATAGAAATGATTTTGGTTTTCTTATGCAATTATAAATAGCATTAAAAACAAGTTACAATATTTAATAAATAAAACTTCTTAATCATGATAAATCAGGATCGCAGAAATTTTTTGAAAACGGGTACAGCATTAAGTGCATCCGTGATTGCTTCTTCTTTCATGAATTTTATACCATCAAAAGCAATAGCGTCAAAAGAAACAAGTGGCAATAAAAAGTATTCAAAAGGTAAATCGCGCATTTTAGGTTCAGGTAAGCACAGCATCGAAGTATCTTATGGACTTGGATTAGGTTGCATGGGGATGAGTTTTAACCGAAGCTTCATACCCGAAAAAAAACCAATGATCGCATTGATCCGGAAAGCTCATGAAATGGGCGTAAACTTATTTGATACGGCTGAAGCATACGGACCATTTACTAATGAAGAATTAGTAGGGGAAGCAATTGCTCCTTTTAGAAAAGAGATAATCCTCTGCAGTAAATTTGGATTTGATATACAAAATAATAAAATGACAGGAGGATTGAATAGCCATCCTGCCCATATCAGAGAAGTAGTAGAACAATCTTTGAAAAGGTTGAAAACGGATGTAATAGATTTATTGTATCAGCACAGGGTGGATCCAAAAATCCCAATTGAAGATGTTGCAGGTACAGTAAAAGATCTTATCAAAGAAGGAAAAGTAAAACACTTTGGATTGAGTGAAGCCGGTGTACAAAATATTCGTAAAGCTCATGCGGTACAACCTATTACTGCATTACAAACTGAGTTTTCATTAATGACCAGAGAAC
>CAIMKO010000553.1 GCA_903841915.1 uncultured Chitinophagaceae bacterium
AAACGATGGCCATTAAAATACCGATCAATAAAACCCTGCCGTAATATTTTTCTTTTATGCTAAATGCATTGAAGATGAGAATGAAAACAAAAATATTATCAATGCTTAAACTCCATTCCATCAAATAAGCACTCAGGTATTCCAGTGCGAACTTGTGACTTTCTTCAAATAATAAAAAAGCAAAAAAACCAAATGCAAGCAATACCCAGAATAAGGTTTGTATTAATGCCTGCCGGATGGTGACTACCGAACTCTTTTTGCTGAGTAAACCTAAATCGAACACCAATGCAAGGACTAATGCAAGACCAAAAACTATATATACAATTTGATGTGGGCTCATTAGTGAATTATATGCTGCAAATATAGGAGAGCTTACGCAGCATATTTCTTTTTGCGTTGCCATTGAATAATTCCGCCGATGAGTAATACCAATAAGATCGGTAACAAGATATTGATGAGTTGCCAGAGAGTTTTTTCTTCCTGAATTTTATTTTTATCCAATATTCGCAAAGTCAGATCCTTATTCCTTGTTTCCAGAATACCGGCATTGCCCACCAGATAATCCATGCAATTCAATAAGAATTCACGATTGGCAAACTGATAGTTTTCAAATTGCTGCATACCCATCGGTAAAGCGCCCTGAGTTTGGGTAACCACATTTGTCACTATATCTGCATCACTCAATACAATTTGCTTTGAGGGTCTGGCAGCTGTTGGTAAAAAATCAATACCTGTCAAATGCTGCATAGAGTCCAGCATTTCCCTACTAAAGCGATTGGCATAGAGCGAAGAAAATTTTCCTTCTAATAATACTGCAACAGGAACATGCCCTTTAGTGAAGGTCCTCATATCTTCTTCTGATTTCACGGATTGCAAACTGACAATGGCTGGAGTGCTGATGGTTCGACTATTAGTATCACTTGCCAAAAGAATTGTCTTTATGATCCCGGTTGCTTTTACCGTATCAATGCTGGAAGGAAAAATACTCAGCACATGATCTAAATTCTTTGCGATTGGATTATCTGAAGCCGTTGACAGCAATGGATAATAGGGGAATGGCAATCTTTCTATCTGGGGCTTCCCGCCGGCATTCCCAACGATCAAAGGCTGTTTGGCCGAATTGATATCCTGTAACAGATCGCTATTGATCCGTACACCGTATTTGAATAATTGATCTTCAAGGTTCAGGTTCTTATCGAAAGCCACGAAATCACTTTTTGCACGCAGCAAACTATCAAACTCAGCGTATAATTTATCAATACACCAGATCACTTTTCCGCCCTGCATAATGTATTGATCGATCTTTATTTTTTCCTGTTCCGTAAATGCTATAGAAGGCTTTACGATCATCAATGCTTTGATGGTATCGGCATTTAAAACTCCTGTATTCAGATCCATCACACCAAAGCGGTAGTTGGTTCGCATTATTTCAAAGAGATCTCGGACGCTTGGATTCAGTGGTTCTCCATTTCCTGCAGCATAAGCTACCACTGGAAATTCGGTTTTTGTTAATTTATTGATGGCATCATCAAATTTAAATTCCAATAATGCTTCTGAATAATTCAAGGTGCTTTCTTCATCCATGCCACTCTTGCCGCTCATCAGGTCAACAGCTAGCATCTTGTCTTTATATTTTACAAGAGCTGAAGGAAAGATCCAGCGCTCCGATTTCTCATCGTTTGTATATTCTTTATTATTGAATGGTTTGATACCGATTCGTACCAAACTATCGTAGAGCAAGGCTTTGGCGCTGTCATCCATCCCTGCGTCTGGCTTGATGAATTTATAGTGAAGATTGCCGTTTGAATAATCTCTGTAATTTTCCAGCAATTCATCCGCAGCTATTTTTAATTTCCTGAAGCCGGAACTTAAATTACCTGTCAAATAAACATCGATCTCTACTTCTTCATTTAATTTGCCTAATAGTTTTTTAGTCGAGGGACTGAGTGTATACCTTTTCTCTTTTGTAAGATCGATTTTTGTATGCAGCAAAGAAGAAATAAATAATATGAGTGCGAACATTGCAATAATGCCTGCCCACCAGAACTTATGATTCAATATTTTTTGTAGCAACTTCATTTATTTTCTCTGTAAGTTTCTTTGTGTGATGAGAAGAAATAAGAAGAGCACTCCTATAAAATAGATCACATCTCTTGTGTCTATTACCCCGCGACTCACATTTTTATAATGAAAATTCAATCCCAGCATTTCAACCCAATAATCCCAACCCGATTTTAAAACGGGTAACTTACTGATCGCGTCAAAACCACTGTATAAAATAAAGCAGACAAATGCCCCGACGATAAATGCAAGTACTGTATTGTTGGTAAAACTGCTGGCGCATAAGCCCACGGCAACAAACACGGTGCTGATCAATAGCAAACCAATATAGCTTCCCAGAGTTCCGCCAATATCGATACCACCAACGCTGCTGAGTTGCTGTATGGAAAATGCATACACAATGGTTGGCAACAAAGCGGTGATCACAATGATAGCTGCACCAAAAAATTTACCCCATACAATTTGTGAGGGGGTAAGCGGCAATGTTTTTAATAATTCGAATGTGCCTTGTTTATATTCATCTGCAAAACTTCTCATCGTAACAGTGGGTACTAAAAACAACAAAAGCATTGGGGAGATCTCAAAAAAGTTATTTAAGGAAGCATAGCCGAAATTGAGCAAACTCGTATCGGGAAAAACAAACAGGAACAATCCGTTCAGCAATAAGAAAATGATCAATGCAATATAACCGGTAAGGCTATTGAAAAATTGCAGCCATTCTTTTTTGCAGATCATCCACATGCTTCAAAAC
>CAIMKO010000554.1 GCA_903841915.1 uncultured Chitinophagaceae bacterium
ACAAAGCAAAGCAAATCGGAGTTTTAGAAAAGGTTAAACCAATTATTGAAAAACTTCAAACTACGAATTTTAGGATTTCAAAAAACATTATTGACGAATTCCTTAAAAGAAACGATGAATTTGCCCATCTCTAAACGCTGTTTTTCAATACAATATCGGCATAATCTTAGGTTCACTCAATAACATTCCGGGTTTTTGGCTTCTGATTTCACGAATTGCATTTTCAATCTGCCCAAGCGTACATGGCATGGTGGCAACCGAAAACATCGCCTTCTCCCCTTTGTGCCGGTTGTGACTTACAGTCTCAATATTGATCTCCTGGTTCCCAATGGCAGTGGTAATAAAACCTGTTGTCCCCGGAACGTTTCCTGTCTGAAAAGTGATCAAATACGGAAACACAAACCTATGTGAATCGGCCAGATTGATCTCCTGCTTTGCGGGGATATTCTGTATTTTATCTCCATAGCGCGCAATGAAAATAATGTCAGAGACAATAGACATCGCTGTTTCGGTTGACCCGGCACCCTTTCCTACCAAAAAATGAATACCTGAATATTTGTTGTTGATGCGCACCGCATTGGTTGCTCCGCTGACATCAGAAAGGAAATTGGTATTTTTTACCAGCATTGGACGTACGGTCGCATAAATATCTCCATTTACTGTTTTGGCATAGCAGATCAGCTTGATCTTTGCATCGATTTCGCTTGCAAAATCTATATCTTCCTTGGTTATGTTTTCAATCCCGGTAATAGAGAAGTCATCTTTCGAAACATCAACCCCGTAAGCCAGTTTAATCAAAAGGATCAATTTATGACCTGCATCACCTCCATTGATATCAAGTGACGGATCAGCTTCGGCATAACCACTCTCCTGCGCCATCTTAAGGGCTTCGTCAAATTCAAGTTTCCCATCCTGCATTTGTGTCAGGATATAATTACTTGTCCCATTCATGATTCCAGAAACCGACAATACTTTATCACCGGTAAAACTCTCTTGTATGGCTTTTATAATTGGAATTGCACCACATACAGCTGCCTCAAATCCAATTTTTACATTCTTTAATTCTGCAGTTTCAAAGATAGCTTTGCCCCTTTCGGCCAACAGCGCTTTATTGGCAGTAACTAAATGCTTCCCTGAATTGAGAATATCAAGACACAAATTGTATACAAAATCACTCTTACCACCTATAGTTTCGACTACCAAATCAATATCATCCGAAGAAATAATCTCCTGGATATACTGGTTGGCTTCGTTTGCAGTGATATCCTTTCCTCCGCCACAGAACAGACTGAGCGGTAGATTAAAGCGTTCAGATGCTGATCGGGGATAAAGTTCGACAATTTTTTTAAGCACAATCTTAGTTTTAGCTCTTAGCGTAAGCTCCTCATTTATCTCTGTAATGATCTGTGCAACACCTCCGCCAACAGTTCCGCAGCCCAATATTGCGATGTTCAAAGTATCCATTTTTCTGTAGTTGAAAATTTTGTGAAATATAGGAAATTTTGCG
>CAIMKO010000555.1 GCA_903841915.1 uncultured Chitinophagaceae bacterium
ATTACCCTTAAACTAGCAGTATAATTGTTAGCGGTTTTATATTTTTTTGTGAAAGAGTTATTATTTGAAATGATGGTATCCGTTGCATCACCAAAACTCCAATATCTGTTTTTGATATTACTGTAATTGGCAACGGAAGAATCAGTGAATTGAATACTGTTTGTTTCACAAGCAGGTGAATTCACGCCCCATTTTGCAACAGGCGATGGCCAAACAATTTCATTTTGTGTTGCTGAATCAGCGCAACCAAATGTATTGGTTGTGTACACATATTTTATCGGATAAGTTCCTGCTGCAACAGATTGTGGCGTAAATAATCCTGTTGCATTTACGCCCGAACCATAGTATGCAAAACTGCCCGGCATATTTGCAATTCCGGTTGTTTCTTTTGCTTCCGTTATTTGTCTGGCAGTGGTATCATTACAAATTCCTCGCAAAGCAAGAAATGACAGTTTGGGGCTTTGACGAAGCGTAAGAATACTTGATACCGAATCAGCACAAACAGAAGAGTTCCCCGAACGTGCGATCATTTTTATGGAATATGTTTTGGTTGAAGGTGTTTGAAAATCGGGGTATAAATGTTTATACACATTACCTGCAACTGGATTTTCATCAATGCTATCAATCAATGCTGTCCAGTAAACTTCTGTCCTTGTAACATTCCCGAAATCAACTGTCGAAAAGTTTTGCAACTGCACCGGTTTATTGCTGCAGAGTTTTGTTGAGTCCAAAACAACATAAGCTGCATGTGGCTTTGCACCGTTTACGGTAAACGCCTTTGTCAGACTATCAATACAACCATCTTTCGAAGTAACGATCTCTTTTACTTTATAATTACTCGAGAAATTATAATGAATCGATGGTGACGGCGATATGGATGTTAATGGTGTCGGGTATTTATTCAGCGGTACAGTTGGTGATGCGGTTGAAGCATCAAAGTTCCATTGAAATGACTGCAGCTGAGAACCATCGGCCATCTTAGTCGTATCAGTAAAGACAGCAGAAGCATCATTCAGACAAACTTCCGGCAAACTGAAACCAACTGTTGGTAAAGGATGAATGGTTATTACTTTACTCGTTGTATCACCCTTACAACCCATACTTGATTGTACTGCTAATTTTACAGTATAATTCCCCCATGAAGGATATGTTTCATTGAATGGGTTTTTATCAGTAAGATTTCTAATACTGCCATTACCCATCATCCAGTACCAATGGTTCACAGAATCCAGATTCGCTTTAGAACTATCCGTAAATGTTACTGCATTCTTTTCACAGTGAACAGTTGAATAACCAAAATTCGCAACCGGCAGAGCATTGACGATCAAAGTGTCTTTTTGCGGAACAACAGTTGCATCCACTGTACAAGTGTTAGAGTCTGTTATATTATTGATACTATAAATTGTATTGCTTAAAGGTGCTGCAACAAAGAAGGAAGGTGATTGCGTGATTGCTTTGAGTGTATCATTCTTTGTTCCATTCGAATAAATCAGACTCCATGGTGCAGTTCCTGTTAAAGTGAAATTGATATTTTTTGAACTTTTGTAACAAACAGTGTCAAGTGATTTTATAAAACTGATGCTCGGCAATGAATGAACGGCCACATTCACACTATCAACAGAAGTTCCACAACCGCCAATATTCACAGTTACTTTATACATTCCCGAATCAGTCAGCTTTGCATTTTGAATAATAGGATTATACAAAGTGCTGGAGAAATTATTCGGACCGCTCCATAAATATGTTACAGCAGGATATAAAGTTGCTGCTAATTGAATATTCGATCCCAAACAAGAAGCAGATGTAACCACCGGAGATAATTGAACAGTGCTGTAATTAGAAAAATATCCAAGTCTTGCTCCTGTTAATGCCCCTCCATTCAGAAAACCTAAATGAAAAAGTCCGGAGCTATTCGAAATGGTTGTTGTTGTTCCTGCAACAATGATCGAATTTAGTGATTGAGAGCTTACATCAATTCTTGCTGCCGACCATAAGTTGCCTGTACCCGGAACAACATTAAACATGGAAGCTGTAATAATTCCCTGATTTCCATTCAAAGAAAAATTAGCTACATCAATTGTTTTGCATAATAAGTTTAAATAAAACGCTTCTGATGTTGATCGAACAAATGAAACTGTTTGTGAACCGGTACACTTGATACTTGGTAAAGAAGTTTCGGCAACTTCAGTCCCAACACCAGTGAATTGTAAAACATAAACAGGATTTGAAGTTGTGATATATGCACTGGAACTACTTATTGTTCCTACATATACTTCTCCCCTATTCTTAGTAGATACCGGAACTCCTCCAACTGAAATAACTGTCCCATCAACTGTTGGCCATATATAATAAAAGTCCTGATTGGGGTATGAAGGATGATTCAATGCGCCACGCACTATAATAAATTCTTTGCCTGTATTTATTTCCGGAACGATTTGATCTCCTGCCAGATCCCAACTGGTATTGAACTCGATCGAGTCATCATAAATAGTTACGCAGATCGGTTTATCTGCTACGATCGTTGACCCACCTAAATGCTGTGCTCCTACATTACTTAATGAAACCAATGCATAAGATTGCCCCTTATTTAAAGTGATCGGAAAAGCTATATTAGCGGCATGACCAACCGCATTGTTGCTAGGAGTTATGGTAACTGTTGTATTATCTTCAGTAGCAACTATCACAAACCCATTATTGGCAGCAGGAACAAGTCCGACATGATCATTGAACATGTTTTGCGATGGGATCAAAAAACTCAATCCTTTCGCAACATCACCTTTCAAGGGAAAAATTTCAGGATTCAACGAATGGCCAACTTCATAATAGGCCGATATATTGGCAGTTGATTTGATCTGTATACCATAATTTAAAATGCTGTTACTCGGTTTATTTTCTACCGTGTATAATTGAGTGGTGATATCTTTAGTTATAGCCGTATTACTGTTTAGATGAAATGTATAAGGAAAAAAAGATGGATTGGCAGGCTGCGTGATTGTAATATCAGCCGGCTGTGAATAGGTAGTTATCATGAAAACAATGGGTGTATTTTCATGGCCTGAAGAAATAGCAGGGGCAGCAAACCAAAATTCAGTACCTATTTGTGCCAAAGAAGATGTGACAAAAGAAAGTAAAACGATTGCTAGAATCATTTGCTTTTTCAATCTCACAATGGCATTACTTCCTGTTTTCAAAAAAATAATAGGTTTATGATCAGAATCAAATTATCAAGCTGTAAAAGTACTGCAGATATGATAGCATATCGCTGCTTTTTGTCAGTATTGTATCTGTACCATAAAGTTTAACAGTGTAGATGAATAATCAGCATATAAAAGAATGAAATTCTTGCAAGGGAAAATAGATGGATTTTACAGCCTTAAACTAATTGCGCATGAATCCGCTTACCTTTGAAGTTCTTTTAACTCTATGAATCATGATTCAGATTGGCAATTATAATACACTAAAAGTAACCCGGAAAGTAGATTTTGGTTTTTATCTGGACGACGGTGGTGAGGGCATTTTACTGCCCAAACGTTTTGCACCCAGAAATCTGCGTATTGGTGATGAACTGAAAGTGTTTCTCTATCACGATTCCGATAACCGCATCATCGCAACAACTCAGGACCCAAAAGGCATCGTAGGTGATATTGTTTTACTGACCTGTGTGAGTACAACAGGAGCAGGTGCTTTTTTGGATTGGGGATTGATGAAAGACCTCTTTGTGGCCAAATCGCAACAGTTGTTGGGCATGCATCCGGGTGGGGAATATCTGGTTAAAATATATCTTGATCAGCAAACCGGTCGGGCAGCGGCAACAGAAAAAATTGAACAGCAATTGAGCAATGAAAATATTTCGGTGAAAGAACTGGAAATGGTAGACCTATTAGTCTACAGAAGAACCGATCTGGGCTATGTAATGATCATCAATAATCTTCATACAGGCCTGCTGCATTTTAATGAGATCTTTAAAGACATTAATATCGGCGATCGATTAAAAGGTTTTATCAAAAAGATACTGCCTGATAATAAGATCGACGTAATACTTGGCAAGCCGGGATATCAGCGTGTAGAAGACGAATCGGGTAAGATCATTCGTCTATTACAAGAGAATAATGGCTATCTGCCTTATCATGACAAATCAAGTCCCGAAGATATTTACAGTTTTTTCGGCATGAGTAAAAAGACTTTTAAAATGACAGTTGGGGCTCTCTATAAAGCACATACGATCGATATTACTCAAACAGGGATTTTATTGATTGAAAAATAAAAAGCCGGTTCAAATAATTGAACCGGCTCAATAACGCATACCCCTTGTGCTAATTCTAATTTCATACTGATTCAGAATAGCAGTTATGACTTTTATCATTTTATCTCTTCAACTTAAAGAGTTTTAAATGGTAATTTTGATATTCAATCAGTCATATGAAAAAGCTTATCCCCTTATTATTTTTATTCATCCCTTTCACGAAAAATTTTTCGCAAAGCAACTCAGTAAATAATCCCGAAAAAGTCTTAGGGGCCGATATTTCCTTTCTCCCGCAATTGGAAGCAAGAGACATTAAATTCAGTGATAAGGGCCTGCAGAAAGATGCGATTCTCATTCTGAAAGATCATGGCTTTAATTATATCCGTTTGCGCATTTTCAATGATCCTGCAGCCGACAGCGGGTATTCTCCGCACAAAGGTTTTTGCGATCTGGAACATACAAAACAAATGGCAAAACGTATAAAAGAGGCAGGCATGAAATTCTTGCTTGACTTTCATTACAGCGATACATGGGCAGATCCGGGAAAACAATTCAAACCTGCAGCCTGGAAAGAGCTGAATATTTTTTTACTGGCACAAGCAGTTCATGATTATACAGTTCAGGTATTAACTGCATTACAACAACAAAATACTTTACCCGATATGGTACAAGTGGGTAATGAAATAAATCATGGCATATTATGGCCCGAAGGAAACGTAAATCAGATCAATAATCTTGCTGCACTAATAAATGCAGGAACTAAAGCTGTGAGAGAAGTGGATCCCAAAATTAAAGTGATGCTGCATATTGCTTGCGGCGGACAAAACGAAGAATCAAGAGCATTTCTTGACAGCATGATCGACAGAAATATTTCTTTCGATGTGATCGGCCAATCTTATTATCCAAAATGGCATGGCACCATACCCGACCTTCAAAATAATCTGACCGATCTTTCAAAAAGATTTAAACAGGATATCATTGTTGTTGAATATTCCGAACACAAACAAGAAGTGAATGACATCGCATTCGGAATTTCCAATAAAAAGATGGTGGGCAGTTTTATCTGGGAACCTTTGAATACTTGGGAAAAGATCTTTGAAAAAGACGGAACATCCAATAAACTAATGGCAGTTTATGACAGCATTCAGGCAAAATTCAATATCCATTAACCGATTCATTGTATACTTATGAAACTGAAACAGTTCCTATTATTCATTATTCTTGCATCAGCAACTTTTCTGTCTGCCCAAACAAAGAAATTCATCACTGTTAAAGGAAAAGAGATCATTGGTGTGGATGGGAAACCATTTCTGATGAGAGGAACCAATCTTGGCAACTGGTTAGTTCCCGAAGGTTATATGTTCAAGTTTAAAAATGCCAATTCACCAAGACTGATACAGGAAGTAATGAATGAATTGATCGGGCCGGCTGATGCTGCTGCATTCTGGAAAAAGTATCTGAATACATATATCACACAAGCGGATATCCGTTATTTGAGATCGATCGGTGTCAACAGCATTCGTATCCCATTTCACTACAAATTATTTACCGATGAAGAATATTTAGGAGACAAAGGTTCTGTTCGTGGTTTTCAATTAATGGATCAGGTGATCAGTTGCTGTAAAAAGGAAAATATCTATGTGATATTGGATATGCATTGTGCCCCGGGCGGACAAACCGGTGATAATATTGATGATGGCTTTGGTTTCCCGTTTTTATTTGATAATGAAGCAAGCCAACAACTAACGATCAATATCTGGAATAAGATCGCATCACATTATAAAGATGAAACAACAATAATAGGATATGATCTGTTGAATGAACCCATAGCCCATTATTTTGATGCTTCACATTTTAATCCATTGTTAGAACCTCTTTTCAAAAGAATAACTAAGGCTGTGCGTGAAGTAGATCCCAATCATCTTATTTTCCTGGGTGGAGCACAATGGGATTCTAATTTTAAAGTTTTCGGGCAACCTTTCGACAGTAAAGCAGTGTATACATTTCACAAATACTGGACACCTGCCAATAAGGAAGTGATCCAGGACTATATAGATTTCAGCAACAAATATCAGGTGCCCATCTATTGCGGCGAAACTGGCGAGAATGATGATAATTGGGTAATGGAATTCAAGCAGGTATTGGAAAAGGAAAATATTGGATGGCATTACTGGCCTTATAAAAAAATGGACAACAGCAGAGGGATCATTAGTTTTCCGTTACCTAAATATTACGACCAGATCATTCAATTTGCAGACAGCACAAGATTAAGTTTTGAAGATATCAGAAAAACAAGGCCCAAACAAATCGATCAAATAAAGCTGGCTTTAGAGGGCTTTCTTCAAAATGCAAGCTTTCAAAATTGTGTCGGCAATAAAGGTTATATAGAAGCACTGGGGTTTCATCAATAGTTAATATAGAAGACTAGAATTGCAGATTTTACTTTGTATATTACAATGTGAAAAAGTCATTCCTTCTGTATGGTGCCAATGGCTACACCGGCCAACTGATTGCTAAATTGGCAAAGAGTTATGGATTGTCTCCTATTTTATCGGGAAGAAATGAAGCAAAGATTCGCCCTTTGGCACAAGCTTTACAATTGCCTTATAGTATCATTGATTTGAATGATACTGAAAAATTACACCGCAAACTTTCGGAAGTAAAACTTGTCTTGCATACGGCCGGCCCATTCAGGCATACGGCTAAACAAATGATCGAAGCATGTATTGCTACCAACACACATTATTTGGATATTACCGGTGAGATCGAAGTATTTGAGATGGCGAAAAGTTATCATGAAGCTGCTTTACTGAATAATATTACCATCATGCCGGGGGTTGGTTTTGATGTTGTACCAACTGATTGCATGGCATTGTTTTTAAAAAATAGATTGCCGGATGCCCAATATTTAAAATTAGCTTTTGCAAGTATTGGCGGTAGTTATTCTCATGGCACTGCGATCACGATGGCAGAAGGATTAGGTGAAGGCGGAGCGGTTAGAGAAAATGGGAAGATTATTGGAAAACCATTAGGACATAAAGGAAGATGGGTTGACTTTGGGTTGAAAAAGTTATTTGTGATGACAATCCCTTGGGGTGATGTTTCAACAGCCTATTATACAACGGGTATCCCCAATATTGAGACATATACAGGTGCTTCACCTAAGACGTTTAAATTATTAGCATATCAGCATTTATATAATTGGTTGTTGAAAACAGCATTCGTTCGCAATTATGTGAAAAGAAAAATAAATGCAAAGCCAGCAGGACCGAGCGATGAAACAAGATCAAAAAGCAAAAGTCTGGTTTGGGGTGAAGTTGAAAATATGAGTGGAGAAATTGTCCAAGCAAGATTTACTGGCCCCGAAGGTTATACATTGACTGCTCACAGTAGTTTGATCATCACCCAAAGAATATTGAATGATCATTTCAAAACAGGTTATCAAACACCTGCAAGTGCTTATGGTGAAGATCTTGTGTTAGAGATCCCGGATACCAACCGTGAATTAATTCAGACACCATAAATAATAACAGGCAGTTATTTTCATTTTCGAGATGTTTACTTAGGAAAACCTGTAATAGCTAAAATTCTCTACACCTTAAAGAATTTCTTAGTATTTCCAACTCAAGGTATTCTGATCTTTCTTTGCTTCATGGATGAACCGGTTTTTTCATTGCAAGAAATCTAGTAATGTATCCATACAAAAGAGCATTGCCTACTGGAATTAAAGCATTTCTTCCAAGAAATAGAGCTTTGCGTACTGGAATTAAAGCATTTCCTCCAAGAAACAGAGCTTTGCGTACTGGAATTAAGGCATATTCACCAAGAAATGAAGCTTTACTTACAGGAAATACAGAATAATCAGAAGGATAATATTTAGAAGATAGTCCTGAAAACGATAAAAGGCCACCCCAAACCTAACAAGGGACAGCCTTTTATATTTCTCATATTAAGCAAACTTAAACCTGATTAGAAAAACAGGTCACATATTTTAAGGGAAAGGATACTTGGACTTTGTTTTACAAAAATGCATGTTAAAATTGCTTCAAAAAATGACTTTTGTCATCTTTTGAAAAAAAGCCAAAAAAAGATTTTACAAGCCCGAAAGAAAGAAAAATATC
>CAIMKO010000556.1 GCA_903841915.1 uncultured Chitinophagaceae bacterium
ATTAAAGGCGCGTTGGGTGAAAAAGTTAGAGCCGGGAAAGAAAGCGCGATCATGAGCAAAAAGCTGGCAACGATCATAACCAAATCGCCGGTTGAATTTCATGAAGAAAATTTCAAGCTAAAGGAGTGGAATATAGAAATATTAAAAGAGGTCTTTGCAGAACTAGAATTTAAGACGCTCGGTAAACGAATCTTGGGTGAAGATTTTAATATGTTTCAATCTGCTCCGGTGGGTGTTCAGACCGATCTATTTGGAAATGTCGTTGAATCAAAAAAAACAGAACAGAAAAAATTCGGTGTGATTGAAGAGTCTTTAACCCCGGGTTTGGTTGCGGCACAAAATATTGGCAACACAAAACATAATTATATACTTGTTGACAGCGAAGAAAAAATTAAAGCGCTTATCGCTGATCTTTTAAATGAAAAAGAAGTCTGTTTTGATACAGAGACAACCAATATCGATGCAAACCAAGCCGAGCTTGTTGGAATGAGCTTTGCTTTTAAAAAGGGGGAGGCTTATTATATTCCCTGCCCCGCTGACAAAAAATCAACAGAAAAAATACTAGCTCAGTTTTCTTCCTTATTCAATTCAACAGAAATCATCTGGATCGGGCAAAACCTAAAGTACGATCTGCTTGTTTTAAAATGGTATGGTATTGAATTAAAGGGGAATATTTTTGATACCATGCTGGCCCACTATGTTATAGAACCGGATGGCAAGCGCAGTATGGATTTGCTTAGTGCCCAATATTTGGGCTATGAGCCCGTGCATATTGATGAACTGATAGGCAAGAAGGGAAAATTACAGGGCAATATGCGTGATGTTGAGATTGAGAAGGTTAAAGAATATGCAGCAGAAGATGCTGACATTACAATGCAATTAAAAAATGTTTTCACGCCCCTGCTTAAAGAAAAAGAGGTGCAACGTGTTTTTGAGGAAGTTGAAAATCCTTTGGTTAAAGTGCTGACAGACATGGAGTTTGAGGGAATAAAAGTGGATATTGGTTTTTTAAATGATTATAGTAAAGAGTTGGAAAGAGAAGCGAAGAAATGCGAAGAGAGTGTTTATTTGCAGGCGGGGGTACGATTCAATTTGGCCTCTCCCAAACAACTGGGGGAGGTGTTGTTTGATAAATTACAAATAGATCCCAAAGCAAAAAAAACAAAGACGGGACAATATGCAACCGGTGAAGATGTTTTATTGAAACTTGCACATCAACATAAAATAGTAGATGATATTTTGGGGTTCCGGGAGTTGACAAAACTAAAGTCGACTTACGTAGATGCTCTTCCACAAATGATCAATCCAAAAACAGGAAGGGTGCATACATCATACGCCCAGGCTGTTGCCGTTACCGGAAGATTAAGCAGCAATAACCCAAACTTGCAAAATATTCCTGTAAGAACCGATCGTGGAAGAGAAATAAGAAAGGCGTTTGTGCCCAGAGACGCAAAACATGTTTTGGTGAGTGCCGATTATTCGCAGATAGAATTAAGAATTGTTGCGGCCATTAGCGGCGACCCTAATATGTGTGAAGCATTTAAACAAGGAAAAGATATTCATACAGCTACTGCTTCGAAAGTATATAATGTAAGTGATGCAGATGTTACAAAAGAAATGCGCTACAAAGCAAAGAGTGTAAACTTTGGGATCATTTACGGACAAGGCGCTTTTGGTTTGGCAGAAAATCTAGGCATTTCGCGAACAGAAGCAAAAGAGATCATAGATAATTATAAAAAAGAGTTCTTCGGCATTAACCAATATATGGATGATACGATCAATTTTGCAAAAGAGAATGGATTTGTGCAAACTTTGATGGGAAGAAAAAGGTGGCTGAAAGACATTAACTCTTCTAATTTTACAGTTCGGGGCTTTGCAGAACGAAATGCTATCAATTCTCCCATTCAAGGAACGGCTGCGGATATGATCAAGCTGGCGATGATCAAAATTCATCATGCGATAAAAAAAGAAAACCTGCGATCTAAGATGTTATTACAGGTTCATGACGAACTGGTATTCGATGCGCTCCTTGAAGAATTGGATGTTTTAAAACCTCTGATCTTAGAAAACATGAAATCGGCAATGCTTTTACCAAACGAAGTTCCCGTAGAAGCAGAGTTGGGTGTTGGAGAAAACTGGCTGCTGGCACATTAATTATTTATTTAAGTATCATTATGAATAACGAAGAAATCATTCATCGCTTCTATCGGGCTTTTCAAAAATTAGATTACAAAACAATGCAGGATTGTTATCGGTTTGATGTTATTTTTTCTGATCCCGCTTTTGGTTTATTGCAATCCGGAGAGCCGCAGGCAATGTGGGAAATGCTGTGTACGAGGGCTACGGGTTTTTCTTTGACATATGGAAATATAAAACTAATAGATAACGAGTACGCGAGTTGCGAGTGGGTTGCGAGTTATCTTTTTTCTACATCTAAACGACCGGTAGTCAATAAAATAAAAGCACACATCAGAATTGTGGATGGTAAAATAACAGAACACACAGATCAGTTTAATTTATATCGCTGGGCAAAACAGGCTTTTGGTGTTCCCGGATATTTATTTGGCTGGACATCGTGGATGCAAAATAAAATACGCCACAATGCAAGAATGAGTCTTACTCATTTTATGAAAAATAATTAATCTATTTTTTCTTATAGATGGGGACTGTGCTACATGGCTCTCCATACATAATGCTTTTAACAAATGGTCTTAACTTATTTGTTATTTCTACATAAGCAGACTCGGGGATACTAACTTCTCCGCAGCCCTTCACAACAACTCTTTTATCAGCATATTCTTCTCCGTATAGTTCGTTTATCTTTTTGATAAGGATATATTCTACTACCTTTTTTTCATCACCAAAAACAACTTCTTTA